>JAPPDF010000048.1 GCA_028875575.1 Acidobacteriota bacterium | reverse complement strand
CCGGAAGTGGGAGTCTTCTGGAAAAAGGGTTGTTTCCGGTGGAGGATCAGCGATTCGACGCCTTCCTCGGGCCACAGCAGCATGCCGGATTCGAGGTAGGGAGAGGACGGATCGTAGAATTTCCACTTGCCGTCGAGTTCGACCGCAACCTGCATGCGGTTCAGGAAATAGGGGTCCAGAAAATTGGAGTTGAAAAAAAAGTCGTCCCGTCCGGCAGCCAGGGAGACATAGGCTCGAATTCCGGCAGCGTTCAAGAGCGCAGTGAACAGCTTGATGACGTCTCGTCCCGTTCCCATCCCTTGCTTCAGGGTGTCGGACGGCTTCTTGCGGGGCTTCAGTTTCAGACGTTGCTCGGCCGTTACCCCGGAACGGTCGTGTTGGATGTTTTTAATGTGGTTGAGACAGTAGTCCAGGATGCGATCGATTTTCCGGGTCGGCGTAACCAGACCCGCGATCAGCTCGGCGGCTTTCTTCTTGATGGAGCCGTCGATCTTGACATCGCTCTTGATTTCATTGCGAACGGCTTTTCCAAATTCGCTCCAATACTTGTCCGGATTCAACTTGCGCCGCTTGGAGTAGAACAGCAGCATCCAGGAACGGATGTTGTCCTCGGGAGGCATGCGGACTTCGGACTTGAAGGCCGGAACGTCCTGGACGGTGATGGATTGCCACCCCCCGGGCATTTCCCTGAATGCCTCGCTCCTCACGTTGAAGACCTGGAAACTCATCAGGTAACCCAACCGCTCCCAGGCATAGTCTGAAGGCTTGACGTGATAGCTGACCTCCCAGGAAGGGATGTCCCGCTGAAAATAGAGACGGGCATACTGGGAGAAATAGTCATCGCGATACTGTTTCCACTGATACTCGATGATGTCGCCCGGCTCCACCGACGGCATGGAAAAGGACTTGAATCTGACCTTGATTCCGCGGGTCCTGGCCACCGTCCGTTCGAAGATGAATCGACCGGGAACCTCCACAATGCGGCCGTCCGACTTGATGGTTCGTGCACGCAGGTCGCCGATGCGAATGTCGTCGAACGCCGACAGCAGGTCGATGGTGGCGTACTCCTGTACGCCGCGTTCGGTAAAGATCTTGATGCGGATGTACTGCTCCTTGACGTTCTGCGGCTGGCGCCCACCAATCATTTGATCCGTCACCCAGGTCCGCCAGAATATCGCCTCGGCATCGGCATCCGGATCGATCCGGGGATTTTGCTCAGCAAGGTGGGCCGGCTGGACGGGAGCCCACTTGACGGCGGCGGCCGGAAGACAAAGGACCAGAGGCAGCAGCAAGGACGCCAGGACTCGAAGAGCCGGTTTCATCAGAGTTCTCCGGTTGGGATGGAATGGGGAAGGTAAATTGTGGTTCTTCAACGGGAAGCGATTGGCCCGGTCATGATACAACACGCCTCACACGGACACAATCGGCTTCGGCTTGGGCGTGAAACCCGGCTCAAAAGGGGAATTGCCTGGCCGAGGTCGGGGACACTCTCAGGTCTACATTCGAGGTGCCGGCTCCCTTGACGACGTCGACCAGCCTGGAGTCGAACACCTGGGAGATGCCGTAGCCTCGACTGGGGTGGGTGGCGTCCGGCTTGGAACGGAGCGCCAGAAAGTACCGGCCCGGGGACAGTCCCGCCAGCGTGTATTGGGGCGAGGGGAGGTCGAACACCGAAGAGGTGTTTTCAACGAAATTGATGAGGACGATCTGCAACTGGTTCAAGCCGGGGGAGTTGCTCGACGACTCGACGGCGCCCGAGATGGAACCCCCGAGTATGAAGGCGAAGTCCAGCTCTTCCAGCAGGTCTCCTTCAACCACCGTCACCACCCGGGGAAGCGGCGACCGCAGTGCGATCAGATTGGGGTCCGAGAGCCTGGGGGTCAGGGAGTAGCGCCCCCCGGGAGTTCCATCCACTCGGAATGAACCGTCCTCATCGACCCGCAGTTGCCGGTCCTCGGATCCCCTGGGATCGAAATCCAGGCGTGCCAGCTCGACCAGGTCCCGTGAGGTGTCCCATTGATACCCAGGCTCCTCGATACGAACCCTGCCACGGAGGCTGGCTCCGGCGGTCAAGTTGAAGTCGATGTCCCGGAGAGCCTTTCCCTCCTCCAACTCGATCCTGTCCGCCCTGTCCAGGCTCAGCTTGTCCCGATAGTAGACCTGGATGAGCCGCCGGTGCTTGGCCGGGAGCAGCATGCCCAGGGTGTAGTCCCCCGGGGGCAGCCCCTGGAGCAGGAAGGCCCCCGACCGATCGGTCTGGGTTCGGGCTGGAGAGAAACCCGGCAGTTCGACCGGTTGCGGAATCACCTGGACTTCCTCCAGCGGCTCCTCGTCCCCCAGCGTCACGACCCTCCCGCTGATCCAGCACTCCTGCATCAGGGTGAAGTCGATGTCGGACAGGGTGAGACCCGACCCGACATCCAGGGCAACTGCCGATTCCCGTTGGAACTGTTGGGGATAGAACACGCGCAGCCAGCTGGGGTGCTGTCCGCCGGGCCGGTCTTCCCCTTCGGAGGGGCCTGCCGACAGCAGGTAGGAGCCCGGCGAGAGGCCGGCCAGCCGGTATCGCCCCAGCGAATCGCTGGTGGCAACGCGGGAGCTCGGGGAAGACCCCTCTTTCTCGGCAACCACCCGGACTCCCTCCAGTGGCTCCAATCCCTTGAGGGCCCGAATCCGCCCCCGAATGGCACCTGCCTGTTGCAGCACAAAGTCGATCCCGGTGAGGTTCCGGCGCTGTTCCACGGCGACGGCTTTTGCATCCTCGCGAATGGAGGTCCCTGGATGGTAGGTGGGAACGTATCGCTGGTCCCGCGTCCCGGCGGAAATGAGGAATTCCCCGGGGGGCAGTCTCGACAGGAGATACCTTCCTTCTTCCCCGGTCGAGGTGGAGACACGGTGATCGGCCGACTCGGCCTGGATGGTAATCCTGGCCAGGGGAGCCTCGCCGACGCTCCTCACCCGGCCGGCCACCGAGCCGCCCATCGTCAGCGTCAGGTCCAGAACGATGAATGAATCGAAAGTAGGGATATGAAGGATGTCGCCACCTTCCGGGTTCCCCGATCCGCCATACTGCCTGGGGAGGTAGTTGGAATCCGGGACTTCGACCTGGATGCGGTAGCGTCCTCGCAACAGGTCCAGGAGATAGCGCCCCCGACGGTCGGTCACAGCCTGGGCCGACAGTTGCCCCCGGTCTTGCGCCAGGGCCCGGACGACGGCTTGTGGAATGCCCTCTCCGGTGTGGGAATCGGTGACCCGCCCGGAAACCTCGGCTGCCTGGACCGGCGCCGGCAGGCTCAAGCCGATGATCAGGAGTCCTGCAGAGGTGAATCGGAACATGGCTGCGTCGAGATTTCCCCGTGACGGGGTGGCAACCCGGGGTGCCCTCCCTGTCACGAGATGGACCCCGCCTCGGTTCGGGACCGAACCTCAGAAATCGTGACCTGCCTCGAGAATCAGTCCTTCCATGGTAGCAAAAAAAGCCGGATCGATCCCAGCTTCAGGGCTTCCCCCTGAGGAGGCCCGGCGGCAGAATCGCTTCAGGTCGCCGAAAGTGTCCAGGTCTGCCTGCCGTTCCAGTGATTTCCAGCGCACTCCCTCCCGCCTGAGCCGGTCCAGGGTGGTTTCATAGACTGCCGGAGTTCCCCAGGGAATTCCCCGCAGGATTTCGGGAAGGCTGGCGGAAAATCCGATCAGGTAGTATCCGCCGTCTTGAGCCGGGCCGATGACCACCTCCTGACGGTTGAGGGCACGGACGGCATCCCGGACAGTATTCGGTCCCAACCCGGGGCAGTCGGTGCCGACGAAGATGACCTTGGAATAACCCTGGCTGAATCTGGTAGTGAGCGCGTGGCTGAGACGCTCACCAAGATGAGCGCCCTGCTGGACATCCACGCCGAAGCCACCCGCTTCCATCCGTCCGGCCTGCTCCAGCGCTTCCTGCAGCGTTCCGGTGAGGCAAAGGCGCGCCTCCACCCCGGAAGCGATGAGAGGCCGCATTCGGGCAAGGGTGTGGTTCAGCAGGGCCTCATGCAGGCGCAGGCATTGCGCCGGGGACAAGGGGGGAGACATGCGGGTCTTGACCGTCCCCGGGACGGGGGCCTTGGCGAAGATATTCAGGGAAGTCCTGTCCATGGGTTGGCGGGGCGCCTTGAGCTTCGTAGGGAGGCGGACTAGTCGCTGGAAAAAGCCGCGTCGAAGGCGACCCCGGAGGGGGCGAAGTCCTGCCGGCGGACCAATGCCAGAGCCTCGGGGGCTCCCCAGTTACGGTCCATGCCGGAGTCTTCCCACTCGATGGAAAGCGGCCCCTGGTAGCCGATGCGATTGAGTGCCCTCATGACCTGGTCCCACTGGACTCCGCCCCTGCCCGGGGAGACGAAGTCCCAGCCTCGGCGATGGTCCCCGAAATCGAGATGGGAGGAGAGGATGCTGTTGCGGCCGTCCGCTTGAACCCGAGCGTCCTTGATGTGGACGTGGAAGATGCGGTCCTTGAAGTCCTCAAGGAAAAAGACGGGGTTGATGAGCTGGGGTATGAGGTGGCTTGGATCGAAATTGAAGCCGAAGCTTGGGTGGTGCCGGATGGCTTCCAGGGTGCGGTGGGCGGTCAGGATATCGTAGGCGATCTCGGTCGGGTGGACTTCCAGGGCAAAGCGAACCTGCTGTTCCTGAAATACCTCCAGAATGGGGAGCCATCGGTCGGCGAAGTCGCGGTAGCCGGCGTCGATGTGGCTCTGGGAGGTGGGTGGGAAAAAGTAGAGCTTGGCCCAGACGCTGCTGCCGGTAAAGCCGTTGACCGTGTCGACTCCAAAAAGTCTGGCCGCGCGAGCGGTGGCTTTCATCTCCTCGGCGGCACGCCGGCGGACTCCTTCCGGATCGCCGTCCCCCCAAATGCGGCTGGGGAGGATGTCCTTGTGCCGGGCGTCAATGGGATCGCAGGTGCATTGACCCACCAGGTGGTTGCTGATGGCCAGGCAGCTCAATCCGAGTCCGTCCAGCAGAGCCCGCTTCTCACGGACATAGCCGTCGCTCTCCAGGGCTCGGTCCACTTCGAAATGGTCGCCCCAGCAAGCCAGTTCCAGGCCGTCGAACCCCCAGTGGCCGGCCTGCTTGGCCAGGGTTTCCAGAGGCAGATCGGCCCACTGGCCGGTAAACAGTGTGACGGGTCTAGCCATTGTCTTCCTCCGGGCTGAGTTGTGCAATCGGTGCGACCAGACTGCCGGCATCGTCCCTCTCTACAACTACCCGGGCCGCAGTGAGATCCATTGTCCGGATTCGGCGCTCTCCTGGATCGCTTCGAGCGCTCTCTGGTTCTCCACACCGTCCTGGAAGTCGGGTGAGGGGGCACGGTTACGCGCCATGGCCTGCATCAGGTCATGGACAATATGAACGAAGGTGTGCTCATAGCCGATGACGTGTCCGGGAGGCCACCAGTTCATGTAAGGGTGAAAGGGCTCGGTAACCAGGATGTCCTTGAATCCCTGGGAATGTTTGGCATCATTGCACAGAAAGAGTTTGAGCTCGTTGAGGCGCTCCAGGTTGAAAGACAGGCTGCCCAGGCTGCCGTTGATCTCGAAGGCGTTGTAATTCTTGCGTCCGGGCGCGAACCGGGTGGCCTCGATGGTGCCCACCGCGCCGTTGGCGAATCGAAGAAGCGCCAGGCCGGCGTCGTCGACCGTTACCCGGCCCTTGCTGGCGGGCCGATCCGGCAGGGGGCGCTGCTTGACGAAGGTTTCCAGCAGGCCCGAGACGCCGCGAATCTCGCCGACCAGAAAGCGGGCCAGGTCGATCAAGTGGGATCCCAGATCGCCCAGGGCTCCACTTCCGGACTTTCGCTTGTCGAACCTCCAGAGAAGCGGCAGTTCGGGGCTCATGGACCAATCCTGAAGGTAGGTACCTCGAAAATGGCGAATGGACCCCAGTTCACCGCCGTCAATGAGTTCCTTGGCCAGGGCCACGGCCGGCACCGTGCGGTAGTTGTGACAAAGCATGTGCGGCGCACCGACCCGGCGAACGGCAGCCAACATTTTTCGGGCTTCGCTCAAGCTGTTGGCCAAGGGCTTTTCGCACAGGATCGCCTTGCCGGCCTTGGCGGCGGCCAGGCAGATCGGCAGGTGGGTATCGCCCGGCGTGGCGATATCGACCAGGTCGATGTCGGGTCGAGTCACCACCTCTTCCCAGGAGGTGCTCCACTCCTGCCATCCCAACCGGTCGGCGGCGGCGCTGACCTGGTCTCGGTTGCGGCCACAGATCACCTTCATGACCGGAAGGGCCGGAGGACTGAAAAAGTGCTGCATCTGACGGTAGGCGTTGCTGTGGGCCTTGCCCATGAACTGGTAGCCGATCAGGGCTACATGGATCTTCCGGACCATTGGTTTGCCCTCAGGCCCCGCTCCCGCAGGTTTGCCGCTCTTGAGCGACTCGCTTCGGGAAGGCGCGCAGTGCCCGTTCTGAAACAGCCCCTTTTTACCCTGTATCAGCGGCCTCGTCGTATGGGGGGACGACGTCGAGGCCAGGTGAACAGTGAATAGTGGATAGTTATTTGATCCGGACGTAAAGCATCTTGTGGGTCTCGGTACTGTTCTTCAGGAAGTGAAACCAGGTCATCGGGCAGTTGGGTGTTCCCGAAATCCTCCGCTGACCACTCTTCACTCATCACTCTCCACTCTCCACTCTCGTCTAATACCGTCCGATTTCAACGCCAGGGAAAGCCTGTATATCAAGATCCCTCGAAGAGGGTCAAGCCTGCGCATCCATTTCCCTGCCTCCGTTTTCCGCGGGCGGCCGAGGGCCGGATGAAGAAGATTTGTCCCTCGGTGGATCTGCTATGATAGACACTTCGTGCCGTCGGCGTGTCGGCAGTGCCGGACCGCGCTTCGGGAATTCGAGTAAGGACTGGAGGAGACTTTCAATGGCGGACACCAAGCTGACGGTGAACAATCACGGCTCCTTGAGAATCACGGGGGAATTTACCATCTACGACGCCCAGGGGCAGGCCTTCGACCTCGGCGGTCGCACTGCCATATCCCTTTGCCGCTGTGGCCATTCCGAAAGAAAACCCTTTTGCGACGGCAGCCACCGCAGGGTCGGCTTCCAATCCGAGGTCAAGGCACTGCGTTTGCCGCCCCCAGCTTCCGGGGGCAGCCGTGGGTGATCCTCTCGCCACTATCAAGCCGGCGGTAAGGGACTTGCAGCCCTATACGCTCAAGCACTTCAAGGCCCCGGTAAAGATCAACCAGAACGAAAACCCCTTCGATATGCCCGAGGCGGTCAAGCGGGCGGTGCACCAGGCGGTGTCCGAGACAGCCTGGTGCCGCTATCCGGACTTCGTTCCGACCTCCCTCATCTCCCGGTTGGCTGACTTCAGCCGTTGGAAGGAGGAGGGAGTGCTGGTGGGGAACGGCTCCAATGAGTTGATCGAGGCCCTGATGGTGGTGACGGTGGAGCGGGGCAAGAGGGTGGTGTTTCCTCAGCCGACCTTCACCCTCTATGGGATGTTCGCCCGGATTCTGGGAGGGGTCTGCCGGGAAGTGCCCCTCAGACCGGATCTGGAGTTCGACGGACCTCGCCTGCTGAGCGAAGCCGCTGAAGCGGATCTGACCATTGTCTGTTCGCCCAACAATCCCACTGGAGGCGTGCTGGACCGCGGCGACCTTGAGATGATCCTGCGCCAAGCGGGTGGATTGGTGGTGGTGGACGAGGCCTATCATGAGTTCAGCCGGCAGTCGGTGGTGCCGCTCTTGGACCGCTTCGAGAACCTGGTGGTGCTCAGGACCTTTTCGAAGGCGATGTCGATGGCTGCTTTGAGGGTCGGCTATCTCCTGGGCCCTCCGAATCTGGTGGAGCAGGTGGCCAAGGCCAAGCTGCCCTACAACCTCAATGTTTTTTCCATGGCGGCGGCCTCGGCGGCGCTGGAGCATTTCGACCAGTTGGAGCCGCAGATCGAACGGGTGATTGCCGAGCGGGACCGGCTGTGGGAGGGTCTGAGCCGTATTCCCGGCGTAGAGCCCTTTCCGACCCAGGCAAATTTCATGGTCTTTCGGCTGGCCGCGGATCCGGGAATGGTCTTCAGGGCCCTTTGCGAGGAGGGAATATTGGTGCGCGACGTCAGCCGCTATCCCATGCTGCAGCAGTTTCTGCGGGTCAGCGTGGGCCTGCCCCGGGAAAACGACCGCTTTCTGGCAGCCTTGAGCCGGATCATGAAGCCAAGCCAGACCATGCATGGGGAGGTGAAGGTTGAACAATCAACGGACATCTGAAGTATCCCGCAGAACCACTGAAACCGATATTTCCGTCAGGTTGAACCTGGATGGAGAGGGAGCCTCCCAGGTTTCGACAGGGATTCACTTCTTCGACCACATGTTGATCCTGATGGCCAAGCACGGCTTGTTCGACCTCGAGGTGCGCTGCCAGGGAGACCTGGAGGTGGACGGCCACCACACCGTCGAGGACGTGGGAATCGCTCTGGGGCAAGCCTTCGACCGGGCCCTGGGCACCAAGGAGGGCATCACCCGCTATGGTATGGCCTATGTCCCCATGGATGAAGCCCTGGGGCGGGCCGTGGTGGACTATTCCGGGCGCCCCTTCCTGGTCTGCAAGGTTGCGTTTCCGGCCGAAAAAGTCGGCGAGCTCAACACCGAGTTGGTGGAGGAATTCTTCCGTGCCCTGGCGGTTCACGGGAGAATGAATCTCCACATCGAAATTCTCTACGGGAAGAACTCCCACCACATGGCCGAGGCCATGTTCAAATCGGCCGGTCGCGCGCTCTCCCTGGCGGCTGCCAGGAATCCGGCAGTCAAGGGCGTGCCCTCCACCAAGGGCGTTCTGTGATGATCACCATCGTTGATTACGCCATCAACAATCTTCACAGTGTGCAGAACGCCTTTCGCAGCCTGAAGATTCCGTCACAGATCAGCCAGGATCCCGAAACGATCCGAGGCGCACGCAAGCTGATCCTGCCGGGAGTGGGCGCCTTCGGGGATGCGATGGAGAATCTTCGCGCCAGGAAGCTGGTGGAACTGCTGAGGGAAAAAGCAGCCGACGGAACCCCCCTGCTGGGACTGTGCCTGGGTCTCCAGCTGCTGTTCAGCGAGAGCGAGGAGTTCGGATCGGTCGCCGGGCTGGGCTGCATTCCGGGGAGGGTCAAGAGGCTGCCGCCGGAAGTGCAGGTTCCCCACATCGGCTGGAATCAGTTGCACCTGCAGAGGTCCGATCCCCTGCTGGAGGGAGTGGCCGAGGGCAGTTTCGTCTATTTCGTCCATTCCTACTATGCCGATCCCGTTGACGCCGGCCACGTTGTAGCCACCACCGACTACGGCATCGACTTCACGGCCGTGACCCGAATGGGTAACGTGTGGGCGACCCAATTCCATCCTGAAAAGAGCCAGGACGTCGGCTTGCGCATCCTCAGGAATTTCGCCGCGCTATGAACGGTTCGATCCGCGGGGCGTGAAGACCCGGCAGGAATGCCGGCCAGGGCCAGGCCACCGGAGCTCCGGGTTCGCCACAAGGCA
>JAPPDF010000047.1 GCA_028875575.1 Acidobacteriota bacterium | reverse complement strand
GCGGTTTCTACGGTCGAGGGAGCCTGTGCGCGCTGAAGGGAAAAGGACAAGCCAAGGCATGCCCAGCGCCGTCTGTCATCCGCAAGCCCTTGACATGGAGCCAATCAAGGTGCTGAAGATAAAACTATTTTTGTCCTGCCTCCAGCGGCCTGGTGAGAAATGCGAGCCTAGTTCAACTCGGCCATGGCGGCCTTTCTGATGCGGTCGAGACCGTCCAGCGACCCCCCGGTGGCGGCCCTGAAGAGGGCCTCCAGGGCCTTTGTGGCCCGGGCGCCGTAGCTGCCACCGAGGCCCTCGGCCTGGGCCAGGAGCTTCATCGCCACCCGGTTCTCCTTCAGTTGCCATTGGCTCATTCCCATGTGGAAATAAGCCGCGGAATCTCTTGGCTTGAACCTCAAGCTGTTCCGGTAGTTGACCAGCGTCTGGCGCCATCGCTTTCGATTGTAGTGGTTCAGCCCAATGGTTGAATAGAGCTGGCCCTTGACCTGGTTCCAACTCTCCTCGGTAAAGCCGGGCGGCCGTTCGTCACCACTGTAGGCCGCCAGCATCTTCTGGGCGTAGCCGGCCGCGCGGCCGACACTCCTGCGCCGGGAGTAGTGATCGAAGAGCTTGATGTTGTAGGGGAAAGCCTCTCTGTCGCTTTTCCCCTCGGTCACCGTCCGGGCATAGGTCGCGAATTTGTTGCCGTCCTTCAGCTTGTCGTAGCAGTCGGCCAGGGCCGCGGCGATGCCCGGAGTGGGCTTCTTGGCGTAGAGCTGCTCCCCGTACCTGGCCGCCTTGGCGTAGTTCTTGGTGGCGTAAAAGGACTCCAGAGCGCCTCCCAGTCCTCTTTCGTCGCCCGGCTGCATTCGAAGCAACTGCTCCGCCGCCCGGCCCAGCGCGGCCATGTCCTTCTTCTGGTAGAGCTCCACCACCAACTGCTGCTGGGCGGCCAGGGCTTGTTTTTGCGCGTAGTCCTTGTACTGCGAGTCCGGGTGGGCCTGGATAAACGCCCGCAGCGCATCGGCCTTCGCTTTCCAACCGTTGGCCTTCAACGCCTTGTCCAGCACGGCATATTCCTTCCGGGCCTGGGCGTTCGGATCTGCCTGCCCCGGCGCCGCGATCAACGAATCGACGGTCAACCCCAAGCCCAGCAACAGTGCCAGAACCAAGGATGCGACTTTTGACATGATGTCCTCCCAACGACACTTCATCGGCCTTGCCCTTTCCTGGCCGGCCGACAAAGAGCATTCCTAACTGGTCTCATACAGGTAAGGGGCATTATCGGGATTTGCCCGTTGCCTGTCAATAGTCATGCAACTCGGCCGCAGGGGGGCGTGCCGGCCCCACCGGGAAATCTGCGCCTCGCGAGAGGCTTCCGAAAGGGCTTCGGAATCGACTGCTTCGATGCTATAAAATCCCTTGGACGCTGGGATCGGACCAAGGCACCCCAAACCCCACAAAGGAGTTGGCACTTGAACAGCAAGACTGACCGGACCTCGGAGGACGCCCCCACGCCTTCTCACCACAATGAGCCGGCTCGAAAGATCGAAAGCTACAGCATGCTGGCTCCGCGCATGAAAAGGATCTACTTCGAATTCTACTCGGAGACCTACAAGGAGTCCCGACTGGACCGCAAGACCAAGGAACTCATTGCGATTTCGGCATCCCTGACGGCCAAGTGTCAGGGCTGCCTCGAGGGCCACATCAAGAAGGCCCTCAAGCTGGGTGTTACCAAGGAAGAAATCAGCGAGACGATCGCCATTGCCATGGGTGTCAATGCCGCGGCAGTCGTGGATGTGACCGATATCGCGGCAGCCAACCTCAATCTGAAACACTACTAGGCGTCTTGCGGCGGTCCGTGCGGCAGCATTCCCGCGAGGACTTGTCCGGAACACAGTCCCTGCTATTATCGACAGGGCTAGCCAAAAACGGTCTTCTGGCCTGTTTGACAAACATGTTCTGCTTGGATTGGGAAGGCTGTCCCTGAAAAAACCAGTCTCTCGCCCTTCTATGGAACGCCCTCATCAACCCGACGGCAGTGGTTCCGCGGGTGGCCTCCGTCTTAGTGAGTCGGAGGCTACGGCCCAAGCCTTTTACGACCGTTGGATCGGCGGCACCGGCCTGCGATCCCGCCTGGGGCGGACGGTTTTCAGCCTGAGCGGGACGGTTTATTCCGGCCCCTTCATCCAGGCCGCCGCCCTCCGTCCCGAGGATCGGGTGATGGAAATCGGTTCGGGACTGGGAGAAATCCTGACCGCCAGCCAACGGCGGATCGGCGCGGAGCAGCCCTACTTCGGGATTGACCTCTCCTACCAGATGGTGCGCCGAGCCCGACGCGGCCTGGAGTCGCGGCGGCCCTCCCTCCATTTCCTGGTCGCCAGCGCCCTGCAGATGCCCTTCCGCCGGCAATGTTTCGACGTGGTCCTGCTTTCCCACGTGGTGAAGTACCTCACCGACCCCCAGCTACGCCAGGTACTGGCCCAGGTCAAAGCATTGCTGCGGCCGGGAGGGAGGCTCGTTCTCTGGGAGTTCAGGCCCTATGCCTGGGGTCCGATCAATCGCATCATCCTGCGCGGGAGCGGATCGCACAAGCTCCGGAGCGCCGCCGAACTGGTGGCCCTGCTTCAGGAACAGGGATTCCGCAACCTGCAGCCCTTCAGGGTTCACACTCCCTGGCCTCCGTTCCGCAACCTGGCCTATCGGGCACAGGCCGGCTGAAGCCGCCTTCCGGTTGCACCGTTTCCCGTGCCCGTCCTCCCACCCGGAGCAGCCTGCTTTGGTGATTGTTTTCCTGTTTCTGAGACAGGACACCCGTTATCATGGCCCTCATGGAAGCTCTGTGTGATGCTCATCTCCATTTTTTCACCCGGGAAGTGCTGTGTTTTTACGCACGGCAGTCCGCCGAGTTCCGCGCACTCCAGGACCCCGCCACCCGGGTAGCGGAACGCTTGGGCATCTCTCTACCGCCCCGGGAGCCGCAAGACCTAGCCGCGTTGTGGGCGGAGCAGCTGGACCGTCACCAGGTCTCCCGCGCCTTGCTTTTCGGAAGCGTTCCGGGCGAGCAGCAGGCCGTGTCCCGGGCGGTTGCCGCTTTCCCGCACAAGTTCGCCGGCTTCCAGATGCTGAACCCGCTGGACCCGGAGGCTGGCAGGGCCACCGCCGAGGTTGCAGCCAAAGGACTCCGCGGACTGCTGCTCTTTCCAGCACTGCACCGGTTTTTCCCGGACGACCCGGCCTGCCTGGAGACCTGCCGCCTGGCCGGAAAGTATGGGCTGATCGTCTTCGTCCACGTCGGACCGCTGCGAATCGTCATCCAGGAGAAACTCGGGAGCGGCGGCGCCATCCAGCCGAGCTATGGAGACGCCCGGCGTTTGGGCAACGCCCTGCGAGCCTTCCCGGAGGTCCCCTTTATCGTTCCCCACTTCGGGTGCGGCCGCCTGGCAGCCCTGCTGGAAGCGGCCCGGGAAACCCGCAACCTCTACCTGGACACCTCCAGCTCCAACTCCTGGATGCAGCAGGGACCGGAGCCCACCGATCTGGAGACCGTGTTCGGCACCATGCTGGAGGAGAACGCCTTCGGGCCCGAACGCCTGCTGTTTGGAAGCGACTCTACCGTGTTTCCCCGGGGATGGAGAAAAGACATCTTGCTGGCTCAGCGGGCGGCGCTGGATCGATTGGGGGTCTCGTCCCGCGAGAGACGGCTCATTTTTTCCGGCAACCTGGAACGCCTGCTGCGGCCTTCCGGCGCCGCCACCCGGCCGACGGCTTGAATCGCCGGAACAGCGGCCGGCCAACCATATAGGGATCAGCCAAGAAGGGAGATCATCATGAAGGACCCAGGAGTGGATCGCCGCGGTTTTCTCAGACGGCTGGGGATGGGCGCCGCCCTGGCCCCGGCCTGGAACGCCCGCAGCTACCTGGCCGTCCCGGGGGCCAATGAGCGCCTTCTGGTCGGGGTCATCGGTTGCGGCGGCATGGGCAACTCCCACATGAGAGCCCTGCTGGGCATGCAGGACAGCGCCAACATCAAAGTGGCGGCAGTTTGCGACGTCTTCCGCAAACGCCTGGATGCCGCCGCCGCCCTGACGGGTGGCACCGCCTACTCCGACTACCGGACCCTATTGTCCCAAAAGGAGCTGGACTACGTCTTGATTGCCACGCCCGAGCACTGGCACCACCGTATGACTCTGGACGCCCTGGATGCCGGCAAGCACATCTATCTGGAGAAGCCCATGACCCAAACCATCCGGCAGGCCAAGGAGGTGGTGCGACGGGTCCGGCGCTCCAAGCTGAAACTGCAGGTGGGGGTGCAGGGCATGTCGGACGAATCCTACGAGGTTGCCGGCCGCTATATCCGTGAGGGGGTCCTGGGGAAACTGGTCCTGGCTCAGATCGACTACTCTCGAAACTACACCGACGACTTCTGGGCCTACGACATCGACCCGGACGCCAATCCACGGACCAACCTGGACTGGAAGGCATGGCTGGGTCCGGCGCCCAAGCGCCCCTGGGATCCGCGCCGTTTCTTCCAGTGGAGACGCTACTGGGACTATTCCGGCGGTGTCGCAACCGACCTCTTTGTCCACCGCGTGACCCGAATCATCAAGGCCGCCGGGTTGACTTTCCCGGATCGGGTGGTTGCCAGCGGCGGGACCTGGCAGTTCACCCAAAGCGTCGCCCAGATCCCGGACACCTTCAACATGCTCTGCGACTACCCCGGAGGCCCCACGGTAGCCCTGATCTCCTCCATGGCCAATAATTTCAAGGTGGCCCACGTGATCCGCGGCCACAAGGCCACCCTCCGCTTTACCCGGGACGGCTTCGTGATCACTCCTCAATCGGTCAGCCTGGAAGACCGGGTTCAGCCGGGAGAGTTGAGGGCTCAGGAGACCTGGTCCAAGGTCTACCGAAGGACGGGAGGCGAGGACATCCGGCTGCATCATCAGAATCTGCAGAATGCCATTCGCCTGGGGGAGCAGTTGAAGTGCGACGTCATGCTGGGCTACTACGGCACCGTGGTCACGGCTATGGGGGTACAGTCCTTCCGGCGGAGGAAGTACCTGAAGTGGAATCGAAGGAAAGAACGGGTGGAAACCGCTTGATGGTCGGTTGGATGCGGGTGGGCGGCGGATCGGTCAATGTACGACGGTGGATTGACCATCCAGCAATTGCTCCGACTGGTGGGTGATCAGGCAGGCCGCCGCCACCTGATCGCCTTCGCCGAGATCCATCAACAGCACACCCTGGGTGCTTCTGCCCACGGCTCTGATGGCTGCGGCTTTCAGGCGGATCAGTTTCCCCTGGGTGGTGATGAGGATGATTCCCGAGCTCTTGTTCACCTTCATGATCGCCATCACCTTCCCGTTGCGATCGGTGGTCTTCATGTTGATGACGCCCTGGCCGCCTCGCGACTGTTGGCGATAGGCACCGATCGGAGTGCGCTTGCCGTAGCCGTTCTCGGTGACCGACAGGATCAAGCCTTCATCCCCGCCCACCGTCATGCCGACCAGGTAATCGCTGCGGGCCAATTTGATGCCCCTGACACCGCGTGCCGGCCGACCCATGTGTCTGACATCCGACTCGCTGAAGCGGATGCACTTGCCCTTGTGGGTTCCCAGGAAAATCTGATCCTCTCCCGAGGTCAATTCCGCGCCGATCAGCTCATCTCCCTCGTCCAGGGAGATCGCATGGATTCCCCTGGCCATCGGGCGACTGAACTTATCCAGCCGGGTCTTCTTCACCGTTCCCCGCCGAGTGGCGAACATCACGTACTGGTCCTGGGCAAACTCCGTGACCGGCAGCATGGCAGCTACCTTCTCACCGCGCGAGAAATTGACCAGGTTGACGATGGCCTTGCCCTTGCCACTGCTGCCCACATCCGGGATCTCGTAGACCTTGAGCCAATAGATCTTCCCCTGATTGGTGAAGATGAGCAGATAGCTGTGGGTGGAAGCCACAAAAAGGGTCTCGACAAAATCCTGGTCCCGGGTGCGCATCCCGATACGCCCCTTGCCGCCGCGATGTTGCATGCGATAGATGCTGATGGGGGTTCGCTTCAGATACCCCGTATGGGTCACGGTGACCACCACGTCCTCGACGGCGATCAAGTCCTCCAGCGTAATCTCGGCGGCCTCGTCCACGATGGCCGTGCGACGCTCGTCCCCGTACTGCTTGCGGACCGCCTTGAGTTCCTGCACCAGTAGCTTCTTCAGGGCGACGTCGCTGGAAAGGATCTCCCGGAGCTCGGCGATTTGCCTGGATAGCTCGGCATACTCCTGATCCAGCTTCTCGCGCTCCAGGCCGGTGAGGGCCCGCAACTGCATATCCAGGATATGGCGCGCCTGGACGGCGGAGAGCGCGAATTCCGCCATCAGGCGGTCCCGGGCTTCCTGGGGAGACCTGGACCGGCGGATGATCCGGATCACGCGGTCGATATGGTCCAGCGCCTTGAAGAGGCCCTCCAGGATGTGGGCCCTTTCTTCAGCCTTTTTCAACAGGAAGCGGCTACGGCGCCGAATAACCTCGCTGCGGTGATTCACAAAGCTCCGCAGGGCATCCACCAGGGTCAGGACTCGCGGTTGGCCGTCGGCGATCGCCAGCATGATCACGCCGAAGCTGCTTTGCATGGGCGTGAGCTTGTAGAGATTGTTCAAGATGACTTCCGGCTGTTCGCCGCGCCGCAGCTCCACCACGATGCGCATGCCGTCGCGGTCCGATTCGTCGCGCAGGTCCGAGATGCCGTCGATTCTCTTGGTCTGGACCAGATCCGCAATCTTTTCGATCAGCTTGGCCTTGTTGACCTGAAACGGGATTTCGGTGATCACGATCATGGGACGATCGCCACGGGCCTGTGTCTCGATGGCGGCCTTGGCCCGGATGACGATCGAGCCCCGCCCCGTGGCGTAGGCCTTGGCGATTCCTTCCCTACCGTAGATCACCCCCCCGGTGGGGAAGTCCGGCCCCGGCACGATCTTCGCCAGTTCCTCCAGCGTGGCGTCGGGCTTCTCCACCAGGCGAATCACCGCGTTGATCACCTCGGTCAGGTTGTGCGGGGGAATATTGGTGGCCATCCCCACCGCGATGCCGGCCGAACCATTCACAAGCAGGTTGGGAATCCGGGTAGGCAGACAGGCGGGCTCGAGCTGGCTCTCATCGTAGTTGGGAACGAAATCCACCGTGTCCATTTCGATGTCGGCCAGAATCTCCCGGGAAATGCTGGCCAGGCGGGCCTCGGTGTAGCGCATGGCCGCTGGAGGGTCTCCGTCCACCGATCCGAAGTTCCCCTGGCCGTCCACCAGCGGGTAGCGCATGGCGAAGTGCTGAGCCATCCGCACCTGGGCGTCATAGATGGCATTATCTCCATGAGGGTGAAAGTTGCCCATGACCTCCCCGACGATCTTGGCGCACTTGCGGTAGGGCTTGTTGGGCGTCAGTCCCATCTCCCGCATCCCGTGCAGGATCCTGCGATGGACCGGCTTGAGCCCATCCCGAACGTCGGGCAGCGCACGGCCGATGATCACGCTCATGGAATAGTCCAGGTAGGAGCGCCTCATCTCCTCTTCGATGTTGATCGGTACTTGATTGCGGGGTATCGAGCTTTCCATGAGGTTGTCGGGTTGACTCTGCCCGGTTGGGAGGGGACGCCGGAATGGCGTCAATTTGATCTAGTCGGCCCTTCGCCGACAGTCTGGCGAGGCATGCGGACTACACATCCAGGTTCTTCACCTCCAGGGCGTTGTCTTCGATAAACCGGCGGCGCGGTTCGACGGCATCTCCCATGAGAATGGTGAAGACTTCATCGGTTACCACCGCGTCTTCAATCCGCACCTGCAGCAGCGAGCGTGCTTCCGGATCCATGGTGGTTTCCCAGAGTTGCTCCGGATTCATCTCGCCCAGTCCCTTGTATCGCTGAATCTGAAATCCCTTTTTCCCCAGTGCAATCACTGTGTCCAGGAGTTCGTCTCGACTGGCCAGTTCCACCACGGAATCGTTCTTGCCGTCGATCGCGAAGGGAGGCTGATCCAAGTCGCCGAAGCCGCGCTTGAGGCTCACGGCACTCCTGAATTCGGGCAGGGTCACAAACTGGAGGTCGACCACCCTGCCAGAGGCGCCGTTGCCGGTTCTGGCCGGGATGACCAGCTTGAAGAGGCTGTGTTCCGGGTCACGAACGACCTCGGGGTGATACCCCAGACCCCGGATCGGCTCCAGCAAACCGGTGAGAAAGGCCTCATCCCTGAGCTGCCTCCTGTTGTGAAGGCCGCCGTGCAGCAGCACCTCGACCAGGGCTCGATCTCCCAGACGCTTTTCGAGCTTGGCGAAGAACTTCCGATAGTCCACCAGCTTCTCCAAGAACGAGTTCAACCGGCGGGACTGAAGAATTTGTCCGCTCTTGCCGGCCCGGACGACCAGGTCTTCGGTGGCGTTGCGCATGAGCTCCCTGGTCATGGACTTTTCGTCCCGGACGTACCATTCCTTTCGCCCCTTCTTGACCTTGAACAGAGGCGGCTGGGCAATAAAGACATGTCCTCTCTCGATCAACCCCACCATTTGACGGAAGAAGAAGGTCAGCAACAGCGTACGGATGTGGGAGCCGTCCACATCGGCGTCGGTCATGATGATGATCTTGTGGTAGCGAAGCTTGGCGGCGTCAAAGTCGTCGGCACCTATTCCGGTGCCTAGCGCAGTAACCATCGCCCGGATCTCGTCATGTCCCAGCATCTTGTCATAGCGGGCTTTTTCGACGTTGAGGATCTTCCCCTTCAGCGGCAGAATCGCCTGGAACTTCCGATCCCGGCCCTGCTTGGCCGAACCGCCGGCGGAATCGCCCTCCACCACAAAGATCTCGCAATGAGCCGGGTCCTTCTCCTGGCAATCGGCCAGCTTCCCGGGCAGGGATGCGGAATCCAGGGCACCCTTGCGCCGGGTCAGCTCTCGGGCCTTGCGGGCGGCCTCGCGAGCGCGCGCCGCCTCCACGGCCTTGAGGATGATCTTCCGTGCCACCGCGGGTGTTTTTTCCAGGAAGTCCCCCAGGTGCTCGTTGATGAAGGCTTCCACCAACCCCTTGATGTCGCTGTTGAGCTTTCCCTTCGTCTGTCCCTCGAACTGCGGCTGAGGCAATTTGACGCTGATGACGGCAGACAGGCCTTCTCTGACGTCATCACCGCTGAGGTTTTCCTTGAGGTCCCGGAAGAGGCCCGTAGCCTGACCGTAGCTGTTAATGGAACGGGTAAGCGCCGACCGGAAACCCGAGAGGTGGGTGCCTCCGTCGACGGTGTTGATGTTGTTGGCGAAGGAAAAGACATTCTCAGCGTAGCCGTCGTTATACTGAATGGCCACTTCCAATCGAATCAACTCCCCGCTGGATGTCTGCCGCTCGGCCTCGAAGTGAATCGGCGGGCGATGCAACACCGTCCTGTTTCGGTTCAGGTGCTTGACGAATTCGGAAATCCCACCGGCGTATTTGAACTGGTGGGTCTTGTCGCTTCGTTCGTCTGTTACGGTGATCACCACGCCCTTGTTCAGAAAGGAGAGTTCACGCAGGCGCTGAGACAAGGTGTCGAAGTGAAAGTCCAGCGTGTCGAAGATGGTGGAATCGGGCCTGAAGGTGATCTTGGTGCCGCGGCGATCGGTCCTCCCGGTTTCCTGCAGGGGGGCGAGCGGCCGCCCGCGGCGGTAGGACTGCTGGTAGACTCTGGAGTCTCTCCAGATCTCCAGTTCCAATTCCTCGGCCAGGGCATTCACGCAGGAGACCCCCACTCCGTGCAGGCCTCCGGAGACCTTGTAGCTGTTGTCGTCGAACTTGCCGCCGGAGTGCAAGGTCGTCATTACCACTTCGGCCGCCGACTTCTTCTCCCCCTCGTGGTAGTCGACCGGAATGCCCCGACCGTTATCCACCACCGTGATGGAGTTGTCCACGTGAATGGTCACATCCACCCGATCGCAGAACCCCGCCAGCACTTCGTCGATGGAGTTGTCCACCACCTCGTAAGCCAGGTGGTGCAACCCTTCCTCGCGAGTCGAACCGATGTACATGGCCGGACGTTTTCGAACGGCCTCCAGCCCCTCTAGCACCTTGATGCTGGAAGCATCGTAGTCGAGTTCTCCGCCGTTCGACTTCCTGCGCCCGGTCAGGCCGGCCGCCCTGCTGGGCTCAGGCTTCGGATTCGCTTCGCCAAGGTCACTCATCGATCGTGCCTTTTTCCCGGGAAGGGTTTAGTGGACAGGGGTCGTTTCCGCAAAACGCCCCGACTCGACGTGGAACACTTTCGATCCCCTGTCCCCAGTGAACTCAACTGATCTGCCTCGTATGAAATCCGGCTTGTTGGTAGTGATGAACAACTGCGCCTTGGCCCCAAGGACCTGCAGGAGCCGGTCTATCCTCTGTTCATCCAACTCGGCATCCAGGTCGTCCATAAGAAACAGTGGATACTCCCCACGCAGGTCAAAGTGGACCTCCATCTGGGCAAGCTGGTATGCGATTAAGGAACTCCTCTGCTGCCCTGCCGACCCGAAGCGTTGCATGCACCTGCCATCCACATCCATGGAAATGCGGTCTCGGTGAGGCCCGATCAGGGCCCTGCGAGCTCGAAATTCGCTTTCGCGTCCCGAGGTCAGCATTGCCGTCAATTGTTCTTGGATCTCTGCCAGGCTGGCGCCGGCATCCACCTCGGACGAGGCAACGTAGTGCAGCGTCAGGTTTTCTGGGGTGAAGCGGTTGTTGCGGAGGAGTAATTTGCTCCGGATCTTCTCGATATATCCGTGTCGTGACTGGATGATTCTTGCTCCCAGGGCCGCTATCTGCAGGTTCCAACTCTCCAACAAATCACGGCTGCGGTTATTATAGCCGGAAGGGCCTTCCCGCAGTAGAGAATTCTTCTGTCTGATAACTCGCCCGTAGTCCAAAACCCTTTTCAGATGAGTTGGTTGAAGAGGATAGAGGCCTCGATCGAGCAAGCGGCGTCGGCTGGCATCGCCAGACTTGAACTGCTCTACCTGGGCGGTGGAAAAAACGACGACGCTCAGGCGGCCGACATACTCCAGGAGATCCACCCGAGACCGGTTGACGCAATACCTGCGCGAAAGCGGTTTTTGCTCGACAGAAAGCCAGTAGTCGCTGTCCCGACTTCTAACCTCGCCCCCCAGGTAGGACTGCCCGGATTCCCACTGAATCAGGTCGCTGGATTGGTGAGTCCGGAAAGACCGACTCAAAGCCAGGACATGGATGGCTTCCAAAAGATTGGTCTTGCCATGGCCGTTGCTCCCAAGGATCCAGTTGGCTCCCTTGGAGAAACCGAGGCGGCATTCCGTGAAGTTCCGAAAAAACCTGACTGACAACTGAGAGAGAATCATTCCGACCCGGCGGTAAACACGGGTTAGACCCTCATTGGCATGACCACATAACGATAGCGATAGTCCTCCGCGCTGGCGGGACGGAGTTGTCCCGCGCTTTCATCATCCTTGAAATCGAAGCTTACGGAGGAATCCTCGGTAGCTGCGAGAAAATCCAGAAGGTACTGGCAGTTGAATCCGATGTCGATCTTTCCGGCGGAATAATCGGTATCCAGCTCATCCCTGGCTTCTCCGAGTTCGGAGTTGCTCGATCGAATCTCCAGCTTGTTGTTGTCCAATACAATTTGGACCGTGTGAGATTTGTTGTCAGCCAATAGCGACACCCTCCTGATGGCAGTGGCCAATTCCTCACGGTCCAACACGACGCTCCGATGGTTCTCTTTGGGAAGCACCGCCTCATAATTGGGGAATTGTCCCGTCACCATTCGGGACACCAGCAAACGCTTGCCCATTTGAAAGAACAGGTGGGTCTCGTCCTGGCCAAAGCTCACCGTATCCTTTTCGCCCGCTTCCGACAGCAGCCGTTGCAACTCCGCCAGGGCTTTCTTCGGTATCAAGGCACTGATTTCGGTGGATAAGTTCTCAAATTTGGCCGGCCTCTCCACGTGTGCCAATCGGTGACCGTCCGTCGCAACCATGGTCAGGCTCAAGGGCTTGACCAGAAGGAGCGCTCCGTTGAGAGCAAACCGGACTTCTTCCTCAGCTACCGAAAAGATAGTCTTGTTGATCAGACCGAGCAAGTCCCTGGCGGAAATCTCCACCAAAGCCGTCTCAAACGCAGGTAGTGTAGGAAAATTGTCGGTCGGCAGTCCTACCAGCTTGAATGAGGCCGAAGAACACTCGATCCGCAACCAGTTGTTTTCCAGCTTCTTGATCCGGACTTCCTCATCGGGAAGGGACCGAAGGATATCCAGGAAATTCTTGGCTGGCGTGGTGACGGCGCCGGGTTCTTCAACCTTTGCCACACAAGAACTCTTGATTCCCAGATCCAGGTTGGTAGCTGCAAGGTTTATTTCGCCCGAACCGGCATCCAGCAGCAGATTGGCCAGAATGGGAATCGTCGTCTTTTTCTCGACAGCTCCCTGGGTCAATCCGACCTCTTGCAGAATGTCAAATTTTCTAACTGTAAATTCCATGAGATTTAGTTTCAGTAATAACTATTCGTAGTGTTGGTAACGCTGTTGAAAACGAGGAAAAGTCCCCGATGTCATGCCTTTTCAACGACAAACCCTGTGCAAAAACCTAAGGAGAACCGCGTGGAAAACGTGCGGAAAAAAGAACTGCCGAAGAAATCCACACAATTTCCACAGGGTTCTTCCCGGTGCTCCTTGTGGAAAACGCGCTGACTCATTCCAATGACTCCAGAAACATGTCGATCAGGTTGTTGAAATCTTTTTCGTTGGAACGCTTGGTCTCCACCTTCCTGATGGAGTGCATGACGGTCGTGTGGTGCTTGCCGCCGAAGGCCCGACCGACCTCGGGCAGGGAGGCGGAGGTCAGGTTTCTGCAGAGGTACATCCCGATCTGTCGCGGTTGGGTGATGGCTTTCGAGTTGCTCCTTGCCTTCAGAGCTGAAACCTTGACACTGAAGTAGTCGGCGACGACCTTTTGAATGCGCTCGATGGAGACGTTTCTCTCTCGGGTCTTCAGCGTATTCTTCAGGACCCGCTGAGCCATTCCAAGAGAGATGGGCTCTCCGGTCAGGGAACAGAAGGCGATCAACCGGTTCAGGGATCCCTCCAGTTCCCTGATGTTCGACTCAATCTTGCTGGCAATGAAAAAGGCCACGTTGTCGGGGAGTTCACAATTTTCAAACTCGGCCTTTTTTTTCAAGATCGCGACCTTGGTTTCCAGATCGGGCATTTGAATGTCGGCAATCAAACCCCACTCAAGGCGCGACGTCAGGCGGTTCTGAATATCGGGAATCTCTTTTGGGAGAAGGTCGCTGGAGAGGACAATCTGCTTTTGGGCATCGTAAAGGGTGTTGAACGTATGGAAGAATTCCTGCTGAGTCGCCTGCTTACCGGAGATGAAATGAATGTCGTCGACGAGAAGCACGTCGACGTTCCTGTATTTTTCCCGCAAAGCCAAGGTCTTATCGTAGCGAATGGCGTTGACCACCTCGTTGGTGAATTTTTCCGATGATACGTAGCTCAAACGAGCTGCTTTGGAGATGGACCGGACCTTGTGACCAACAGCCTGCATCAGATGGGTCTTTCCCAGGCCCGCACCGCCGTAGATGAACAGCGGGTTATAGATCCGGCTCGGAGCCTCGGCGACGGCCAGGGCGGCGGCATGGGCGAACTGGTTGCAGGAGGCGACCACAAACCGATCGAAGGTGTACTTGGGATTCAGCAGGTTCTCATCGGCGGTGAAGTCGAGTTCCCGTTGGTACGGAATATTTTTCTGAGCGGGCTCGGGGTGGTCGGCGATCTTGGCGTGGAAGCGAATTTTGAGGTCTTCAAAGTGTGACTCGCGAACCGCGTCGTCGAGGATTTCGGAGAAGTGCTCCACGATCCAGCTTTCGAACGTCAGGTTGGGGACGGTCACGTGGAGGGTGTTGTCAGCCTGCAAACTCTGGAACTGGGTGGGCTTGAACCAGGTCGTGTAGGTCTGTCTGTTGAGTTTGTTTTCGACGCACTTCAAGATCTGTTGCCAAGCATTCATAGGGAGAGGGCTTGCCGCTTCTTGCCAGAGCTTCAGGGAGAGAGTGTTTTCGTAAAATGTAATAGAAAAGGGTTTAAACAGGCAAATAAAGATTAAAAAAGAGGATGTTGAAAACCCGTAAACGATACCATAGCAGGGGGCAGAGGTTCAACTCAAAAGGATCCCTTGGGGGTGCGCGGTTCCTGCCGGTTGGATTGACAGTCCAAAAAGGCCTGTGCTATAAGAACTGGCCTTGGACAGGAGCACCAGAGACGATCCTTCGGGGTGCCTATGAGGCCGACTTTTCGTCCCAACAATCGCAAGCGCGCCAAGACCCACGGCTTCAGGGCTCGAATGAGGACCAGGTCGGGGCGGCTTATCATCAAACGCCGTCGTGCCAAGGGCCGCAAGCGTTTGACCCCCTGATCTCGTAGGGCTTTGGACTGCAGTTTTCCAAAATCGAGTCGCCTGTTGACCGCTGAACAATACCGGCGGGTTTATGCCGGCGGTAAGGCGCTGCGCGGCCGGCAGATTCAACTGTTCTATTTGAGGAACGGCATTCGACGTCCCCGCTTTGGCGTCTCGGTCGGCCGCAAGCTGGGTAAAGCGGTCAGGAGGAACCTGCTAAGGCGTCGTATCAGAGAGGCGATACGACTCAATGGGGCCCGCTTGGCCGAATGTGGTGTGGATGTGGTCGTACATCCGAGGCCTGCGGCAGCATCGGTGGGATCTCGATTGATCTTTTCTGAAGTGCATCGTCTTCTGGGACATTTGACGAGGACCCTTGGAACTCCTCAAGAGAGGCGTACTCAGCATCATTTGCTGTTACAAGCAGTTTGTTTCGCCGCTTCTACCTCCAGCTTGCCGGTTCTGGCCATCCTGCTCGGAATATTCCTATCAAGCCATCAGTAGATATGGTCTCTTGAGAGGGACACTCCTCGCTATGAGGCGAATCGCGCGGTGCCATCCGCTTCACCGAGGCGGCTACGACCCGCTTGAATAGTCGGATCGCCGATGAACAGAGACTTTCTCTTAGCTATTGCTCTTTCCTTCCTCGTTCTGCTGGCGTCCCGCTACTTTCTGGAGCCCCACTTCCAACCCGAACCCTCTGGGCCAACCGCGGATGCGGATGTAGAGCCGGCAAGTCCTGCGCCGGAACCCGAGCCGGCACCGGCGGCGGCCATTCCCCGGATGCCCCGGGAAAGGTCGGAACCGGGCGTTTCCAGGACCCGGAAAGCCGTCAAGGAGCAGGTGTACTCGGTGGAAACCGATTTGTACAAGCTGTCAATTTCCAACCGGGGAGCTGTAGTGAAGGAGTGGGTGCTGAAGCGCTACCTTGACGCCAATGGCGACCCCTTGAATCTGATCGACACGTCCGATTCACCGCAGGCCGTATTTCCAATGGCCTTGATGGTCGATAATGCGCCCGAGGTCTCGGCCCTTCTCCCAACCGCGCTATTTTCCAGCCAATCCCCGATGACGGTCGATCTGAGCGGCGGCGGAGCCACATCGGGACGTCTCCGTTTCCAGTATGCGGAGGGCGGTGTGGAGGTGGTGAAGACCCTGGCGTTTCGGTCGGGCTCTTACGAGCTGGAGGTGAATTGCGAGGTCTCCATCGACGGCCGTCCGGTGGATTATGTTCTGCTCTGGCAGGGGGGCTTCGGGGACGCCACCCTGGAAAACACCTGGGCCAAGCGCCAGTTGTTCTATCGGGGCCAGGAGGCGATCGAACGGCTGGATGCCGGGGATCTGGAAAGCAAGCAGGAGATGGAAGGCCGATTCAGGTTCCTGGGAGTGGAAGATCACTACTTTGCGGCCGTGTTTCTGCCGGTGGTCCCGAGCGGCCTCCACCGGATCCAGCTGGCACTGGACACGGGCCCTTCGGCCGAGGATGCCGAAGCGACTTCCCTTAGGGCGGGCGTGTACAGCGCGGCGTCTGACGGGCGTTTCAAACTGTTCGTGGGTCCCAAGGACACCGAGGTGTTGCCCGAAGAGTTGCGGGAGCTGATCGACTACGGGTGGTTTGCTTTTCTGTGCAAACCCTTGTTCGTCGGGCTGATGTGGATTCACGGCGCGGTGGGGAACTATGGAGTGTCCATAATCCTGCTGACGATCGTCATCAATGCGGCGCTGTTTCCGTTGCGTTACAAGTCGGTCACCGCGTCCCAGAAGATGCAGAAAGTCCAACCCAAGATAAAGGCCATCCAGGAGAAGTACAAGAAGCTCAAACCCACCGATCCCAAGCGCCAGCAGATGAACAGCGAAGTCATGGCGCTCTACAAGGAGCACGGCGTGAATCCGTTGGGAGGGTGCCTGCCCCTTTTGCTGCAAATGCCGTTTCTCTTCGCTTTCTACAATCTGTTGAACGTGGCCATCGAATTGCGGCAGGCGCCCTTCTTCGCCTGGATCCAGGACTTGTCGGCTCCGGATCCGACCTACATCCTGCCGGTGCTCATGGTCGGCTCCATGATGTTGACTCAAAAGTTGACTCCGATGCCGTCGGCGGACCCGTTGCAGGCCAAGATGATGCTCTTCATGCCTTTGATCTTCGGCTTCATGATGGCCACTCAGTCCAGTGGCCTGGTGCTGTACTGGTTTACCAGCAATATCGTCAATATATTTCAGCAGTTGGGCATGAATCGCTTTGGTCCTGGAGCGGCAGCGAAGCAGGAGGCAGGGAGCGGCGGGGGAGGCAAGAACGCGGGCAAGGGGGATCAAGCCAAGCCCGAGACCAAAGCGGTGGCCCGCAGGTCCAAGAGAAGAAAAGCGCGGTCGGCGCGGTGAGCGAACCAATGAATCTGAAGGAATTCCTGAATCTTTTTGTTCGGTCGGCCGGCCTGAAGTTGTCCTTCCAGGTGGTGGAACGAGAAAACCAGGTAGAGGTGGACTTCACGGGAGAGGACCGAGGGATCCTGCTGGCTCGTTCGGCAGCAGTCCTGCAGGCCCTGGAGTCCCTGTGCAATCGCATGTTTGAACGAAGCGGGTGTCGAATTGTCCTGGATTCCGAGGGGTATCGTTCGGTGCGGACCGAGGAACTGCAGCTCATGGCGGTTACCGCTGCCGAGCAGGTGAAGCGGCTGGGCGCACCCTTTCCGTTGGATCCCATGTCCCCGGAGGAACGACGCATCGTCCACCTGGCCGTGGCCGAAGACGAAGCCATCCGCACGGAAAGCGAGGGGTACGGCGAATACAGAAAGGTCGTCATCCATCCCAGATGATCGGCAGACCCGCGCCCTTCCAGCCGCTTGGTCGGCGGCAACCCGCAGCCTCCCCAACAGTCCATGGCGGCGCCAAAAGAGAACCGGCCCACCGATATAAGTTCAATTAAGTCAACATATTACGGGTGGACCGGCCCAAAGGTGCGGATCGGCCTCGGCTCCCGCCAAGGGCAGGGCCCGCTGGCCCCAAGAATCGGATAAGCGGTCCCCCGACGACGGGACGGATCATAGAGAGTGAAACAGGAGTGCTTCAGAAGAGTGGATAGTTGTCAGCGGAAGGCTTCGGGAACGGTCAGGCTCCTGATGAATCGTCTGCACTTATTGTGAGGACTGCGCCAAGGCCGACAAGATGCTTTGCGTGGCGATCAAGTAGCTCTTCACTCTTCACTTTTCACCTGGGCCCGCCGCCGTCCCTTACGACGGGGCGGCTAGTAAGGGGCGAAACAGGGGCGTTCCAGACAAGTACCACCCCTGCCCTGCCGGGCAGATC
>JAPPDF010000046.1 GCA_028875575.1 Acidobacteriota bacterium | reverse complement strand
CGGTCGCCGCCGATATGGGCGCAACCCTGGTGGTGATCTTCAACGGCCTGCGACTCCTTCGCAGCCCGAGATCCCGCACCGAGTAGGCGAATCTCCGACAGTCAGCGCCCCAACCCTCTCTCTGCTCAACCCTTTTCCTGTGCCCCGCTCCTCCTGGCGACGCGGTCCGTCACGTAGAAAGGCGCGTAGGCGGCCGCGAACAAAAACCAGGCCAGCACAGCCACCGACAGCATGTACCAGGGCCAGGGCCCCAGATAGTCCAGGAGGCTGGCTCCCACCGGTTTGTAGCGCATATAGACGTAGTTGGTGTCGATCAGATAGTTGAGAGGGAGGATAAAGACAAAGCAGTAAATGGCGGTGATGACATAGACCCGCACCATCGAGCGTGGAAACGGTCGAAATCGGAAGACCAAGGTGGCGTAGAGCGCTCCCAGGATGATGAGCCCATGAGTGAAGAAATAGCTCAGATAAAGAGGATGGGGAAAGGGCTCCTCCAGATCGGGAGTGAGAATGGCCTGCAGGGTTCCGCTGAATCCCCAGAAGTAGGTCAGCTCGTAGGCCAGGCGGTTCCGCGACAACATCAACACCGCCGTGGCCATGATGGCAGTGCTGCACAAGTGAAACGGCAGCACATCGGCGAATCGGTGATCGTAGACTGTTACCCTGATCCAGGCCTTGACGATCTCATGAACCAACACAAAGATGCCCAGCCACACCGCCACCCGGGTTCCCCCGCGCTCAGAGCAGTGGCGGCGCACCCACAGGGGCAGGAGCACGCTGACCCCGAACACCACGGCCATGGTCAGCAGATGGGAAGAACCGAAGAGAACGAAGTTCATGCTGATAACTGGGTCAGGAGTCGATGGTTATAATCCCTGCGTGAAACAACAGAAAAAAATGAGTGATCCACGAAGTTGCACGAAGGACCACGAAGAGGGACGGCTCTGCCGAATCGGCACAGGCTGCGGCCTGGCAACCCTGCCCTGCGCTCCGCTGCCCCGGCAGTGCTCCCAATGGACCAGAATTCTCAGAATTTTGCAAGGGCTTCCGGCGGTGCCGCCCAAGGATTCACCGACGGAGCAGCAACGGGCTACACCAGGCGTCGGTTCGTGGTAGGATTCGGATTCCGGCGCTCGGCGGGGCGGCCTGAGATTTGGTTGGACCGGGAGGAGAACCCATGAAGGAACAGGGAAAGGTGGCCATTGTGACCGGGGCCGGAACCGGGATCGGCAAAAGCGCCTCGCTGCGGCTGTTGGAGGCAGGCTACAGGGTAGTGCTGGCCGGCCGCCGCCGGGAGCCCTTGGAGGAAGTGGCGGCCCAGGCCGGTTCCACGGCCGATCGGACCCTGGTGGTGCCCACCAACGTGGGGTCGCCGGCCTCGGTCCGCTCCCTTTTCGACCGGTGCCGGGAGAGATTCGGCCGGCTCGACCTGCTCTTCAACAACGCGGGCATCGGGGCCCCGCCGAAACCCCTGGAGGAGTTGAGCGTGGAGGAGTGGCAGGCGGTGGTGGACACCAACCTCACCGGCTCCTTTCTCTGCACCCAGCAGGCCTTCGAAATCATGAAGTGCCAGACACCGCGGGGCGGGCGCATCATCAACAATGGCTCGGTCTCGGCCCAGGTGCCTCGACCCAACTCGGCCCCTTACACCTCCACCAAGCACGCCATCACCGGTCTGACCCGCTCCACCTCGCTGGATGGACGCAAATACGATATCGCCTGCAGCCAGATCGACATCGGCAACGCCGCCACGCCCATGACGGCCAAGTCCAAGGACGGCGCGCTCCAGGCCCACGGAGCCGTCGTGGTGGAGCCCACCATGGATGCCGATCACGTGGCCCGGGCCGTGCTCTACATTGCAGAGTTGCCGCTGGACGCCAACGTGCAGTTCATGACCGTGATGGCCACCAAGATGCCCTACATCGGCAGAGGGTAAGAGGACGGGAGAACACCATGGCGGATTCGATCAATCCGGTGCACTGGTTCGAGATTTCAGTCAACGACATGGACCGGGCCAAGAAGTTCTATGAAAGTGTGTTGGGGCTCCAGCTCGGCCTCAACCAGGTGCAGTCCACCCTGATGGCATGGTTCCCCACGACCGAGGGAGGCGCCGGCTCGAGCGGCGCGCTCCTCAAATCGGAGGGGCGCGCCCCCTCCCACGACGGTACCATGATCTACTTTTCCGTCGCCGACATCGAGGCGGTGCTGGCCAGGGTCGACGCCAACGGCGGCAGAACGCTGACGCCCAAGACCGACATCGGGGAATATGGTTTCTACGCCTACTTCGAGGACAGCGAGGGAAACCGGGTGGGCGTGCACTCGTCGGCCTGATAGCAACCAAGTGGCGGTTGCGTCCCTCAAGTCGCAGTCTGAGCGCCTGCGACAGCCCCGAAGGCGCTGAACCCGAAATAACCCTAGCAGTCGACACCCATCCAGGAGGAAGCCTGTGGCCCGTCCAACCGATCTAGAACTGATTGAAGAGCTGCGAAAGTTCGATACGCCCTCCATCACCAACGTGGTGGCGACCTATCCCGGCCATCCCCTCTGCCTGGGACTCTACAATCCCTGGACCGAGAACTGGTACACCGATCAGTCCATCCGCTGCATGTTCCCGGAGCTGGGCCCAATCGTCGGCTACGCGGTAACCTGTGTCCACGGGTTGCCCGATCCCAGCTACGACTGCCTGAGTCTGGCCGACCTGGTCGAAGCCCTGGGCAAGTCCAGAAAACCCACCATCCTGGCCTTCGAGCAGAAGTTTCCGCCGGAAGTGGCCGGAAAGGTAGGGCTGGCCGGCGGCGTGCTGACCACAGTTCTCAAGGCGGTCGGGTGCGTGGGTGCCATCTCCAACGGCCCTTCCCGCGACATCGACGAGATCCGTCCCATGAAGTTCCAGTACCTGCTCAGCGGAACCACGCCCGGGCACGGACACATGGCCTTTCGCGCCATCAATGTGCCGGTTTCGGTGGCCGGCATGGACGTTGCTCCGGGGGAGATCATCCACATGGACGAAAACGGCGCCTGCAAGTTTCCCGCCGACCGGCTGGAAGACGTCTTGAACAACGTTCGGGCGCTTCGGAAAGAGGAAGCTGTCCGCATGGACCTCCTGAACCGGGCCAGGACGCCCGATGAGGTTCTGGATATCGTGAGGCAAAACCCCTACGCCGGCACCAAGGACGACACTTCCGGCGGTTCGAAGCGCTGACCGATCGGGTCGAGGGTCGGTCCGCCAAACCGACGCCGCCCTGGCAGGCTCGCTACTTGTCGCCGCTGTTCGACTCCGGCCGGAACCGGAAGAAGGAATCCCATGGATGCACTGGAACATCTTGGCCTGGGGCTGGGGGGACTGCCCCTGCTGAGCCGGGCGCGAACCCGCTCGATTTCTCCTGAGAATCCCGGCGGAGAGAAGGGGAGGGGGGGGATGGCGGAGCCCAATCCCGCGACCCTGCCCTTCAGCCAAGCGGCCAGCCACCTGGGACAGGGATGGAAGGTCAGTCCCTTCTACAAGGTGAAACCCGGTGAGACCCTGACCCTGATGGACGTCGAAGGGCCCGGACTGATTCAGCACATCTGGCTGGTGGCCGATCCCGCCAAGGGACGCTCCCACGTCCTTCGTTTCTACTGGGACGGGGAGGAGTCTCCCTCCATTGAGACCCCCGTCTCCGACTTCTTCGCCGTGGGACACAACCGGTTCGCCCGGGTCAACTCGCTGGCCGTGACCGTCATCCCCAAGTCGGCCTTCAACTGTTACTGGCCCATGCCCTTCCGGCGCCGGGCCAGGATCAGCTTCACCAACGAAGACCAGGAAGAGCTGGGGCTTCTCACCTACCAGATCACCTACGCCGAGACCGAGATCCCCGACGGCGCGGGCTATCTGCACGCCTGCTGGCGGCGGGCCGTGACCGACCGCGACCAACCCGAATACGTCATCCTGGACGACGTCCGGGGGCAGGGCAAATACGCCGGGACCTTCCTGGCCTGGACGCAGTTGTCGGACGGCTGGTTCGGCGAAGGGGAGATCAAGTTCTTCATCGACGGGGACGGGGAGTTCCCCACCATCTGCGGCACCGGGACCGAAGACTACTTTTGCGGAAGCTTCGGGTTCCCCGAGACCTACAGCACGGCCTACGCCGGTAACGTGCTCAAGCATTCGGGGGAAGACGGTCCGCCCAAGTGGAGCCTCTACCGATGGCACATCAGGGATCCCATCTGCTTCCAGCAGGACTTGCGCGTGACCATCCAGGCACTGGGCTGGTGGCCGAACGGCAAGTACCAGCCGCTGGCCGATGACATCGCTTCGGTGGCCTACTGGTACCAGACGGAACCGCACGTGCCCTTTCCGGAGTTGCCCGGGCTGGCGCACCGCTGGCCGCGCTGATCGCGGGCCGGACCGGGGTGGACGTCGCCGGGAGGAAACGGAAACGGCGGCTACTGAAACAGGGACCCAACCTTCAAGGAGTGCGACATGGCTCAACTGACCCTGGCCACCTGCCAGTTTGAAATCCAGACACAGGTAGCAAGAAACCTCCGCTCCATCACCCGTCAGATGAAGCTGGCCAAGTCCAGGGGGGCTCACCTGGTTCACTTTTCCGAGGCCTGTCTGACCGGCTACCTGGGGAGCGAGTTGAAGTCCGGCCGGGAGATGGACTGGGAAGCTGTTTCGGCTGCCGTGGAAGAGATCATGGAGCTGGCCGGAGAACTCGGTCTTTGGGTGGTGGTCGGGTCCAACCACCCCCTGTCGGGCCGACACAAACCCCACAACTCGCTCTACGTGGTGAGCGACCGGGGGCGCCTGGTCAACCGCTACGACAAGATGTTCTGCACCGGAGACCACGACGACGACGGCGACCTTCACCACTACAGCCCCGGTCAAGCCTTTGTGACCTTCAAGGTGAGAGACGTGATGTGTGGACTGCTGATCTGTCACGACTTCCGCTACCCCGAGCTGTTTCGCCAGTACAAGCAGCTCGGGGTTCAGCTCATGCTGGTCTCCTTTCACAACGCCGGAGGCAGTCTGGAGAGCTATCACAACTACAACATCTGGGTTTCGACCACCATTCAGGCCGCGGCGGCCAGCAACTATTTCGCGGTCAGCGCCAACAACGGCACCCGCCGCTATGCCTGGCCCAGCTTCGTGGTGGACGCCCAGGGACTGGTTGTCGACCGGGCCCGGCCCCACCGCCCGGCCGTCCTGGTCAATCCCATCGACACCGAAATCGAGCTCTACGACGCCTCCAAGGCCTGGCGGGACCGCTGCATGCAGGGAACCTTTCACAGTGGGACCCTGACCCGGGATCCACGGTCCAGCGACCGGATCCGGGTCTGACCAGGCCGGCCAGGAATGCGACTGCAATTCCGATCCACGCCCGCCCTTCGAACGGGAACGATTTGGCTCTGCCTGTCCTTGGGCCTGCTCGTCCTGCTGGCCGCCCTTCGCCCGGGTTCGGCCGGGGCCGACCGAAGCCAACCCAACACCCTTCAGCAACTCAAGAACCTTTGGCCGACTGTTTCCTCGCGGGTGGTTGGCGCCCCCGACCCACCCCCTCCTTACCGGGTGGTGCGGGCCTTCCCCAGGCTCTCGCTGACCAACCCGGTGGTGGTGGTGAAGGAACCGGAAAGCCGTAGATTGTGGTTCATCGACCAGGACCCCAGCACGACGGAGCCGCGCCTGTGCCGGACCATCGGGGACCCTGCTGACGGCGCCTACGAAGTCCTGCACCACTTCGGGAAGTCCCTGGCCTACAGCATCGCCTTTCATCCCGACTTCAAGGGAAACGGTCATCTCTTCATCGGCAGTAACGATCGAGTGGCGGACGGCGACAAGCGCGTTCGCATCACCCGCTATCGCGTGGATCGCACATCGCCCCACCACTTTCATTCCGACTCGGCCGAGGTGATCATCGAATGGGAGTCCAACGGACATGACGGCGCCGCCATCGCCTTCAGCCCCAAGGGGCTGATGTACGTCACCTCCGGCGACGGAACCAGCGATTCCGACACCAATCTCAAGGGACAGGGACTCGATCATCTGCTCTCCAAGGTGCTTCGGATCGACGTGGACCGCCCGGACCCGGGGCGCCTCTACTCGGTGCCTCCGGACAATCCGTTTGTCGCAATGGAGGGAGCCCGCCCCGAAACCTGGGCCTACGGGTTTCGCAACCCCTGGCGCATGTCGGTGGACCCCGGGACCGGGCATGTCTGGGTGGGCAACAACGGCCAGGATCTCTGGGAACAGGTCTACCTGGTGGAACGGGGAGCCAACTACGGCTGGAGCGTCTACGAGGGCAGCCACATCTTCTACGCCAACCGTGAGCTGGGACCCACCCCGGTCTCAAGGCCCCTGCTGGAACACCCCCACTCGGAAGCCCGATCCATGACCGGCGGCCTGGTCTACTACGGCTCCCGGTTCCCGGAGTTGCGGGGAGCCTACATCTACGGCGACCATTCCACAGGCAAGATCTGGGGAGCCAGGGTGGAGGACCGGAAAGTCGTCTGGCACAAGGAGCTGGCCGATACCTCCCTGGCTATCGTCGCCTTCGAGGTGGACGCTGACGGCAACCTGCTGGTGCTCGACTACCGCGACAAGGGAAAGGGAGGCTTCTACTCCCTGGAAGTCAACGACGCGCCCGACAGCAGCGAACGCTTCCCCTGGCGCCTGAGCCGCACCGGATTGTTTGCCTCGGTCGAAGGCCACCGCTTGACGCCCGGCATGATCCCCTACTCGGTGAACGCCCCCCTTTGGTCGGACGGCGCTTTCAAGGAACGGTCCCTCTACCTGCCGTCGGCCCCGGGTCAGGACGAAGGCCCGAGCCATGCCGGTGCAGGCATGACCTCCAACGCAGGCTGGAGCTTCCCGGACCGGACGGTGCTGGTCAAGTCGTTCGGATTCGAATTGGAAAACGGCGGTGCCGGCGAGAGTCGCTGGGTCGAGACCCGCTTGCTGACCCGGCAGCAAGGCGAATGGGTGGGCTATTCCTATGCCTGGAACCGGGAACAGACCGAAGCCTTCCTGGTCGAAAGCGAAGGCCTGGATGCCTCGGTCGAGATCGGCCTGGCAGACGGAGGGAAGCGCCGGCTGGACTGGCGCTTTCCCAGCCGCAGCGAGTGCATGGTCTGCCACAGCCGGGCCGCCAACTTCGTCCTGGGGCTGTCGACGCTCCAGATGAACAGGGAACAGGACTATGGAGGGGTGGCGGCCAACCAACTGGAGGCGCTGCACTACCTGGGGGTGTTGGAGCCGGCCTGGTCGGACGAGGACAAGCAGTCCCTGCGAAAGGCGCTGCAAGAAAGCGGGGTCAACCGCTACCGGCTGGACTCGCGGGTGAAGGGTATCACGGCCACCGATGCCAGCCAGGCGGTGCTGCCGGCCGAGTTGCCCTTTCACTGGTCGGCGGCCTTCCCCCGACTGGTCGACCCCTACGACCCGCGGGCAGATCTGGAGGCCCGGGCCCGCTCCTACCTGCACTCCAACTGCGCCCAGTGCCACGTGCAGGCCGGGGGAGGCAACTCCCAGATCTCACTGGAGTTCAGCAAGAGCCTGGAAGGCATGAAGATGCTGGACATGGAGCCCCTGCACCACAAGTTCGACATCCCCGACGCCAGGCTGGTGGCTCCCGGCGATCCGGCCCGCTCCGTCCTGCTCCACCGAATGGCCACCCGCGACCGGGGCAAGATGCCTCAACTGGCTACCTCGCTGGTCGACCGGCAGGCCGTCGAGCTGATCCGCGAGTGGATCCGGCGCATGAAGTGAGGGACGGCCCCGGGTAGTAGGCATGAACTTCGAATTGTCCGGCTTCGACACCATCGTGGTCATATGGGCCGCCCTGGCGATACCCGTCTTCATCTACAGCCTCGTGGGGACCGACCACGTCGGCCGTACCGGCGGAAACCCGCGCGGTCCGCGGGTGGCGGCCTGCTGGGGCTGGGTCGTCATGGAACTGCCCGCGCTGTGCGTGCTGCCGGCCGTGTACCTTTCGGCCGGCAACCGGCATCCGGTGGCCGACCTGCTGGTGGCCGCCTGGGTGATCCACTACGGCCACCGGACCCTGGTGTGGCCCTGGATCGTGCCCCGCTACAGCCGGCCGATGCCGGTCGCCATCTGCGCCTCGGGCTTCGTCTTCAACGTTGTCAACGGCCTCCTCAACGGCTGGTTCCTGGGCTACGCGGCAGACTACCCGTGGGAGTGGCTGCTGGACGGCTGCTTCATCGCCGGCGCGGCGGCGTTCCTGACAGGAGCGGCCCTGAACGTCACCACCGACTACCGCCTGGCACAGTTGCGCCGGCAGCAGCAGGGGCGCTACCTCATCCCCCGGGGCGGTGCCTTCAGGTTCCTGTCATCGCCGAACCTGGCTGGCGAGATGATCGAGTGGATCGGGTTCGCGCTGATGGCCTGGTCGCTGCCGGCGCTGGCCTTCGCCCTCTGGACCGCCGCCAACCTGGTTCCCCGCGCGCTCTGGCGCCACCGCTGGTACCGCCGCACCTTCCCCGACTACCCACCCTCCCGCCGCGCGCTCATCCCCGGCGTTCTGTGAGGTAACCCCAGCGGCTCAGATGCTGTGACCAGTACGGCGGCCTCGGAAAAACAGACGGTCTACATCTCCTGCGGGACCAAACCGCGAAGCGCGTCGGCCAATCCGCGCGCCGTTGCCGGGCGAATCGATCTCGGGGCAGACAGCACCGAAGCCGCAAACTCAATATCGTCTGAAAGCCGGATCGACTCGTTCAGCAAGGCGAGGTACCGACGTAGCGTTGCATGCCGCAGTTGATCTCCAAACCGGTTCTGGATGGTGCGCTGCAGGTAGCTGCGCAAAGCGGTCACGTGCACCGATCTGATTCGAGGGAGTTGTTCGAATGTCCGGTGCATGGCGTCCTGCATCAAGTCGCTCGTGTCCACCCCGCCGCGGGCCCACTGTGGCAGCCGGCCATGCGCCCATCGCCGAAGCCAGATTGCGTAGCGCTCGAACAGCAAGTGGGCGGCCGACCGACTGCCCTGCCGAATCAGCCTTGGGTTCAGGTGAGACCCATTTTTTTTGGAGAACACCGTGAATTAAAATGGTTTCGAGTCTATTCGCCAAAAGGAGACATCCCATGAATCGTTCGATCATCATCGGAGCCTTGTCGCTCTGTCTCAGTCTGCCCGCTCTTGCTGAAAGCCCGGCGCTTGAGCGGACCAAGCACGCATTGGGACTGCCACTGGCTACGCCACTCGCCGTGATTCCGACGCTGGCCAATACGCCGGGACGTTTTGGCACTTATTTCAAGACCCGTGTGGTCATACACAACCTCACCACCAACAGTTACACCCTGGATGCGATCTTATGCGGGCCGAACGGCATTGTCGCTCAACAATCGATTCCCATGAGCGCCAACCAATACCGCTCCTATGACAATTTCCTGCAAGACGTTTTCAGTTATCGCGGCGCGGGGGCGGTGGTTCTGGCGGGCGATATCAACTCGCTCAACCTGGACGAAGCTGCCCTGGTTAACGACGCACCCTACAAGTTTTCGCTGACGGCCGAAGTGTACAGCGACTCACCCAACGGCCGGTATACCACCACGGTTGTCAACGGTATTGTGCCCCTGGTCGATTCCGGCCCCCGCGCATTCAGCGCGGGCATCACTGTCGGACAGGACCAGCGAGTGAATATAGGAGTGTTCAATCTCGGTGTGAGCACCGTCCCGGTACAAGCCATCGTGCACGACTCATCGGGGTCCGTGACCCAAACCGTTGATTTCAGTGTTGGCCCCTTGTCATGGCAGCAGAAAACCGTCAGCAGAGCTGTCGACAACGGTTTCATCCGGTGGCAGATCGATGCTCGAGGAGGTCTCCCCTTCCTTTGGGCCGTGTCGGTAGACAACCGTTCCAATGACGGCACTCTGACATGGCCTGCACGGCCCGACGTATCGTTGGAGTGAGTGGACGAATTTAGGGCGAATATGGAGTCTTGACCAAACTGTCTTGCTTCAAGTCAAGAATACTTCCGATAAACCTCCATAATCTTGCCAGGTTGGAAGGCGACCGATTGAACGGCCGGTCCAGGGGCAAACAACCAGAGAATGCAGCTTGGGGAGGCAGTGATCCCGCTCACTTGCCCTCGGAGGATGAGGAGGCCGCGGAGCTGCCCTGCTTGATGACGTTCATGGCCATGGCCACCATGGATCCCACGTCGCTCACCGACGCCGGCATGATGAGGCTGTTTCCTTCCTTGGCCAGCTTGCCGAACTCGGTGATGTACTGCTCTGCCACCCGCAGTTGAAGGGCCTGATCGCCGCCGGGGCTCTGTATGGCTTCGGCCACCTTGACGATCCCTTCGGCGGTGGCGCCGGCCACGCTGCGAATGGCGGCGGCTTCTCCCTCCGCCTCGTTGATCTGCTGGGTACGCTTGGCTTCCGAGTTCTTGATGACTTCCTGCTTCCTGCCCTCCGCCTCGTTGATGGCGGCGTCGCGAATGCCCTCGGAATTCAGAATGACCGCCCGCTTTTCCCGTTCCGCCCGCATCTGCTTTTCCATGGCATCCAGGACATCCCGGGGGGGCTTGATATTCTTGATTTCGTAACGGAGGACCTTCACCCCCCAGGGGTCGGAGGCCTTGTCCAGCTCGCTCACCACCGAGGTGTTGATGTTGGTCCGCTCTTCAAAGGTGCGGTCCAGCTCGATCTTGCCCACCTCGCTGCGCAGGGTGGTCTGAGCCAGTTGGGAGATGGCGAAGACGAAGTTGGTGATGCCGTAGGAAGCTCGCTCGGCATTGAGCACCTTGAGGTAGAGGACGCCATCCACCGAGACCTGGACGTTGTCGCGGGTGATGCAGATCTGCTCGGCGATGTCTATGGCGACCTCCTTCAGGGAGTGCCGGTAGCGAATGACGTCCAGGAAGGGAATGAGAATATGGAACCCCGCGTTGAGCGTGCCGCTGTACCGCCCCAGCCGCTCCACGATATAGGCGCTCTGCTGCGGGACCACCACCGCAGTCTTGGCCAGAATGAACAGCACCAGCACCGCCAGCAGGAAGAGTACAATCAGGCCTGCGTCCATTAGCTTTTTCCTCCATTCACCCGTTCAAAAGAGTAGGGTTTCCGAACCCACAAGACCACCCCCTCCACCCGGTCGACCTGGCAGCTCTCCGCCTGGGCGATGGGCTCCGAGCCCACGTTTTTGGCCCTCCAGGAAGTCCCGCGCAGCTCGACCTGTCCATATCCGTCCACGGCGATGTTTTCGAGCGACTCGGCCGTCCCGCCCACCAAATCATTGTCCGGCTGAGCGGGAGCAACGCTTCTCATTCTTTCCTGCAAGCGCCCCCTCAGCAACAGCAGACTGCCGATCGAGAGCAGGGAAAAGAGCAGCCATTGCAACCAGGCCGGCCCGTCCAGACCCACGGCGGCCAGCAAGCCCACCAGCACGGCAGCCACACCGAAAAACAGGAGGTAGAAGCCGGTGGGCGTTACCAGTTCCAGAAACAGGAGCCCAAGCCCCAACAGCACCCAGAACCACCAGGTCGTTGCCCAACCGTCCATTACGGACCTCGCGCTGACTCGCCGCTTTCGGCACTGAACGGATACGCGGAAACCATACCACTTTCTGTCGCCCAGAGGCCAGCGGCCAGCCCCTTTCCCCGAGAACCCTGGCCGCGGAAGCTCCCTGATTTCTCTCGTCAGACCGTTTCTCCGAACGATCCGCCGGTTAATTGGTTGAAAATGATATTCATATTCACTAGTATGCTGCATACGAAAGGGGGAACGGCTTCATGGGATTATCGATCAGCGGAGGAATGAGAATGAGAAGGCTGCGTATGTTGGGGTTGATGTTGTGTGTTGTCCTGGCGGCCGGCGCCGGAAAGCTGACCAGCAGTGAATCTTTGCCCTCAACGCAAGAAAGGCAATATCCCGACCTGCCCAGGGGAATCACCAGTTTCGGGGCCGCGGTCATCGGCGATTGGCTGTACGTTTACGGGGGGCATTTCGGGCGCCCGCACCACTACTCCAACACGAGTCAGTCGGACGAGCTCAGCCGCCTGAATCTCAGCAAGGACTCGACATGGGAAGTGATCGCCACGGGTCCACGACTTCAAGGGCTGGCCATGGTAGCCCACGGCGGCAAGCTCTACCGGGTGGGTGGATTCACGGCTCACAACCAGGAGGACGACGACCACGACTTGCGTTCGGTGGCCGATTTCGTCCGCTTCCATCCGGAAACGGGGCAGTGGGAGTCGCTGCCGTCCTTGCCGGAGCCCCGGTCCTCTCATGACGCCGTTGTGATCGGGGACAAGCTCTACGTTGCCGGTGGCTGGCGCCTGGGCGGTGAAGATCCCGAATGGCACCGGACGGCCTGGGTGACCGATCTTTCCCGGGAGAAAGTCGTCTGGGAATCCCTTTCCGAACCGCCTTTCCTGCGGCGAGCGGTTTCACTGGGACACCGCAACGGCAAGCTGTACGTCATCGGCGGTATGCGACAGAAGGGTGGGCCGACCATCAGGGTCGATGTCTACGACCCGGCCAGCGGCCGGTGGTCCCAGGCGCCGAGCCTGATCGATCCCAAAGCCGACGCCGACCGCGGCAAGGGCATGGAGGGCTTCGGTTCCTCGGCCTTCACCGTGGAAGGGCGTCTCCTGGTGAGCACCTATGGCGGCAATATCCAGGTCCTGGACGAGCGAAACGACGCCTGGCAAATCTCGGCAAAGCTCGCAGACGATCGCTTCTTTCACCGCATGCTGCCGTTCAACGGCCGCCTGCTGCTGGTGGGTGGAGCCAGCATGCGCGTGGGCAAGCGTCTTCACCTTGAAACGGTCGAACTGTCCAGCCTGAAGTGACTGGCTGCAACACTCTCCAAATCTCCTCACGACTCATCGGTCCAGTCCCGCGGGTCCTGGTGCCACATCGGTCGCCCGGCAGCCGGGATTCTCGGGATCTACGGGGATGGTCTGTGATGACCCGCGCAACCGCATCCGACTGATCCGCCCAACCCTCATTCCCAACCCAGTCCACCCTCCACCCTTGTCGCTTTGATCGCCAAATCTGCTTGAGGCATAATGAATCCGGGAATTGAGCCTTGTCGGCCCCCGAAACATGATCTTCTTGACCCAGCGAATTCGGCTCCTGGCCGTGATGGCCTTGCTGATCCCCGCGACTTCCGAGGCATCGGAACCGCAAGCCCTCTCCATTGCTCCTCTGGGCGGCAAAAAGGGGACCCGGCTGGAGGTCACACTGAGGGGCCAGTCCCTCCAGGGGGCCTATGCCGTCCGGTTCGACCGGGAGGGCGTCACCGCCACCGTCGAACGGGTCGAAGACCTGATCGCCGAAGGTGAGGTGGACCCGTCGGAAGATTCTCCCAAGGCTCAGAAACTGATCCTGGGACTGCGAATCGACCCGTCGGCCGGAACGGGCCGCTACCCGTTGAGGGTGGTCTCGCCGCAGGGCGTTACCGGGGCGCTGAGTTTCCTGGTTCACGACCTTCCATCGCTAGCCGAAAACAACCCGTCCTCGGAGCAAGCGTCCAGCGCTCAAGAGATCGACGTTCCCTGCGCCATCGACGGCGTCATCAGCCGGCCCGGAGAGAGGGACCTCTACGCCGTGCAGGCCGCCGAGGGCCAGCACCTCCGGTTCGAGCTGATCTCCAACCCCTCCGGAACATCCATGGGGGGGCGGGCCGGCTACCGGGGCGGCTTCGACTCGGTGCTCACGCTCTACCAGCCCCTCGGGAGCTGGCTCGAGGAGAGCCGCCTCCATCGGCTGGCCTATGACGACAAGTCCAATGCCAATCCCCGGCCCAACCCGCTTATCGAAACCCGGGCCGGGCAACCCGGCCTCTACCTGCTGGAGGTGGGATCCTTCTACAACCTGGGCGGCGCCGAGTTCAGCTATCAGCTCCGAGTCGAGCCCAACGGCCCGGCGGCCCCTCAACGGCCCCCGGCCGCCGCCAACGGTTCCATATTCGAACCCTGGCAGGAAAGAAGCTTCTCCCGCCCCATCCGGCCCGATCACATCCGGAGGATCCATGCCAGGACTGTGGAACCCGGCAACGACCGGGGGGCCTCCGCCGCCGAGAACGGAACACCCCCACAGGAGGAAGCGAACGGTTCCGGCAGGACGACCACCTACTCGACAATCCGGGAGCAGGAACCCAACGACGACGGCGACCCGACGGCGGTGGCGACTCTTCCTTTTCTGGTGGAGGGTGCCATCGACCAACCCGGCGACCTGGACAGGCTGGTTTCCTTCCGGGTCCAGCCCGGCCAGAAGCTCAGCTTCGAGATGGAGACCCCCGAGGCGACCCTGCCCGACTTCAACCCTCGGATGGCCGTTCTGGATGAAGCCGGCCAGGTGGTGCTGAGCAACGTCTACCGGCGAGTGGTCCGGCAGGCCCTCTCCTACAGCAAGACCATCGAGCCCAAGACCATCCATACCTTCCTGCGGGGAGGGACCTACACCTTGCGGGTCCGCGACACCACCCAGCGGAACGGGGCTTCCGACTTCCGTTACCGCCTGCTGGTGCGTCCCCAGATTCCCCACGCCGGGGAGCTCAGGGTCCAGGAGGACCGGCTCAACCTGGTCCCGGGAGAAGCCGGCAAGCTGACCGTCACCACCGGGCAGGAGGAAGGGTTTGCCGGGCAGATCCTCCTTCAGGTCGAAGGACTTCCCCCGGGCGTGCAGGCCCTTCCCGGCACCGACTATCAGCCGGAGACGCCTCCCAACCTGGATGAGGGTCCCAAGGCACGGTATATGCCACAACAGGGCGCCACCTCGGTCATGATCGTGGCCGCTAGCGACGCTCCGGCCACCCGCATGCCCCGTATCCTTCGCATCCAGGCTCGACCAGTGGTTTCGGGGAAGATGGGGGCGCTTCTGCCGGTGGGCAAGGTGCACCTGATGGTCCTGGAAGGAAATCGCCGCCAGACGGCGGGCAAGTCTCGGTGAACGGGGACCGCATCCATAGGCACCGGAACCCAAGGCCGCCTGCGGCAGAAAGGGCCGCCCGTTGGCCGAAACAACCCAATGAATGCTTCCCGCCACGACAATCGAGATCATCGCGGAGCCAGGCCGGCCCTCCGGTTGACCCTGGTCGCACTGGTGCTGGCGGCTGCACAGCCAAGCCATGCGGAAAAGGAAGTGGCCGAATCCGAACAGGCACCAGGCCAGGTCGAGGCCACAGCCGCCCCTGAACTTCTTTCCCTCACCCTTCAACCCCGGGCCGTCACCCTGCGGGGCAAGGATGCCTCCCAGCAGTTCCTGCTCACCGGCACTTACAGCGATGGGGTGGAGCGGGATCTCTCCAGGCAGGCTCGCTTCTCCCTGTCGGATCCCCGGTCCGCCCGGGTGGATGGCCAGGGGCAGGTGGTTGCCCTGGCCGGCGGCGAGGCTCGGTTGACCGCCGAATTCGGCGGCCTCTCAGCCGAGAGCGCCATCAACGTCCAGTCCTCCGCCAGCACTCGCGCTCCCAACTTCGCCCTGGACCTGGAGGGAATCTTTACTCGGAAGGGCTGCAACGACAGCCATTGCCACGGCAGCGTCAAGGGCCGCGGCGGGTTCAAGCTCTCCAGCCAGGCCGGCAATCCGCGGGAGGACCACCGCTGGATCGTGCGGGGCGGAACCTTTCAGATTTACAGCCGGGAGTCTGCCGGACCCGAGACTCCCCGAATTTCGCCGGAAGCGCCCGAGAAGAGCCTGCTCCTGTTGAAACCGACCCTGCAGGTGCCCCACGGAGGCGGCCGGCGGCTGGATCCGGACGGGCCCGACTATCGAGCGCTGCTTCAATGGATCGGCCAGGGAGCGCCCTTCGGGAACGGCGCCCCCGAGATCGTCCGCCTGGAAGTCATACCCCGTCAGCTCGTGCTGGAGCCGGGGCTGAGCCATCAACTGGTGGTCACCGCCTGGCTTTCCGACGGCAACCGAGAGGATTTCACCCGCCGGGTGCGTTACCAACCCACCGCGGAAGAGGTAGTCGAGGTGGACGAAAACGGCTTGATCCGGGCCCGGGAGCCGGGCGAGGCCACCGTCCTGGTGCAGGGGCCGCGCCGGGCGACCCGAGTCTCCCTGGGAGTGGTCAGCAGGATCCTGACCGAATTTCCCCGGGAGGCCCCCCGGAACTTCATCGACGAAGAGGTCCGGCGAAAGCTGCGCCGCCTCAGCATCCCGCCCTCGAAACGTTCCAGCGACCAGGAGTTCCTGAGGCGGGTCTGCCTGGACCTGACCGGGACCCTGCCCCCGCCCCGGCGGGTCCGGGAATTTCTGGACAGCCGGGATCCGGGCAAGCGGGACAGCCTGATCACCACCCTGCTCAACTCTCCCGAGTATATCGACTACTGGACCTTCCGCCTGGCCGATCTGTTTCGGGTCTCCCATGAGCAGGGCGGCCGGGAAAAGGTCAAGATGTACTGGGAGTGGATCCGGGATTCCATTGCCCGCAACAAGCCCTTCGACCAGGTGGCCCGGGAGCGCATGGCCGGCCAGGGCTACGACGGCCCCACCCGCCATCTCTGGGGAGCCGACGAGATTCGCCTTCCTCAGGACGTCATGACCGAGCAGGCCCGGGTGTTCCTGGGGCGACGGCTGGACTGCGCCCAGTGTCACGACCACCCTTTCGACTCCTGGACCCAGGACCAGTTCTGGGGCCTGACGGGGTTCTTCAAGAACCTGACCTATTTCTGGACCACCATGGCCGCCGTGGACGATCCCATCGGGCACGAGGAGTTCGGGGCCGACGGTCGGCTGCTCCATCCCCGCACCAGGCAGGAAGTGGAAGCCGTCTATCCCGATGGCCAGGCTCTGCCGGTCGAGGAAAGGACAGACCCCCGGCCGAGGCTGGCCGACTGGTTCACCTCGTCGGAAGAGTTTCTCTTCGAAGAGGCCGTGGTGAACCGATTCTGGAGCTACTTCTTCGGGCGCGGGATCGTCGACCCGGTGGACGACTTTCGCCTGACCAACCCGCCCAGCCATCCCGACCTGTTGCGGAAGCTGGCCCGCTATTTTCGCTCCAGCGGCTACGACCTGAAGGACCTGATCCGGCTGATCGTGCAGTCCAACACCTACCAGCGCTCGGGACGCCCCAACTACGACAACGGGGGTGACCGCGTTAACTACTCCCGGGCCCTGCCCAGGAGCCTGGATGCGGAAATCCTGCTGGACATGATCTGCCAGATCACCGGCATCCCTGAAGTCTTCGAGGGGAAGGACGAGCGGGATTACGGCGGCCGCCAGCCTGCCGGCACGCGAGCCATGAACATCATCCATCCCGACCTCCATCCGTCGCGGTTTCTGGACATCTACGGGCGGCCCAGCCGGACGGCGGTGCCGGAACGCAAGGGCGGGGCCAGCCTGGCCCAGGCCCTCCACATGCTGGCCGGTCCCGCCTATACCGACAAGCTGTCGGGAAAGGGAGGCCGAATCGATCGCCTGCTGCGGTCGGCGGCTAGCGACAGGGAGATCGTGGAGGAGTTCTACCTGGCCGCCCTGTCGCGGTTTCCCACACCGGAGGAGACCACACAACTGGTGCGGATGGTCAGAACCTGGCCTTCCCGACAGCAAGCTCTGGAGGATCTTCTCTGGGGGGTGATCGCCTCGCGCGAGTTCGCTTATAATCACTAGGAGATTCCTGGCCTCCGTTCAGGTAGCCGTGGCAATGTCCGGAGAGTCACTTCCGGCTCCCTACAAAGAAGATTGGTTGTTCAGAAAAGGGCACTATGGGTAGTAAGCGTAAGGCAAGTGACCCGATCGCTCATTTTGCAGGGCTCGGCCTGGTTTTTGGTGTGGCCATAGGTGCTGCTTTGGACGAAATCGGGACTGGCGTGGCACTGGGTCTGGCCATCGGCGCTGGTATCGGGGCGTGGTCAAAAAAGCAGCAGGATACAGATGGCCCGCGCGCGGAACGCGATGGTGAAATCGACCCCTAAATCTTGTTTGAACGGGATCCACCTCACTCGCCGGGGATTCCTGCGCGCGGGGTCATTGGGTCTCTTCGGGCTCAGCCTGAGCCGCTACCTGCAGTTAAAGCACCTGATGGCCGCCTCCGGCTCCCCTGCGAAACCGGACGCCAAGGCCCAAGCCTGCATCCTGCTGTGGCTGGAAGGCGGCCCCAGCCAGGTCGACACCTTCGATCCCAAGCCCAACAGCGCCTTTGCGCCGATTTCGACCAACGTCCCCGGCATCCGGATCTCCGAGCTGCTGCCCCGGGTGGCCAGGCACATGGACAAGCTGTCCATTATCCGCTCCATGTACACCGAGGAGATCGACCACCAGCAGGCCACCTACTACGCGATCACGGGTCACCGTCCCAACTCGGCCCTGGAGTCTCCCAGCCTGGGCTCCATCATCGCCAGGGAGCTCAATCCCCGCCGTAACATGCCCCCGTATGTGATCGCACCGCCCATCGATCGACCCTACCTGAACTACTTCAACGCGGGTTTCATCGGCGCGCGCTACCAGCCCATGGTGGTCCCCGATCCCGCCCGGGAGGACTTTCAGGTTCCCGACCTGGTGCTTCCCAAGGAGATCGGCATGGACCGGGTGTCCCACCGCCGCTCCTTCCTGGAGGTGGTGGACCGCCTCTATCGCCGCCAGGAGCAGCAGGCCGAGTTTGCGGCCCTGGACGACTTCAGGCAGCAGGCCCTGACCATCCTCGGGTCCCCGCAGGTCCGACAGGCGTTCGATCTCTCGCAGGAATCGGAGAAGACCCGGGACGAGTACGGCCGGCACCGTTTCGGCCAGAGCGTGCTGCTGGCGCGCCGGCTGATCGAAGGAGGCTGCCGGTTTGCCACGGCCGCCGGATATGACATGACCGAGTGGGACCTCTGCCACGTGGACAACGACAAGTACAATCGGGACCTGCTGGCCCCTCCCTTCGATCAGGCTCTGTCTGCCCTGATGAAGGACCTGGACCAGCGGGGACTGCTGGAATCGACACTGGTTGTGGCCATGGGAGAATTCGGCAGAACTCCGCATGTCAATCCCCGGGGCGGCCGGGACCACTGGCCCCACTGCTGGTCGATGGTGCTGGGCGGCGGCGGGATTCAAGGCGGGCAGGTGATCGGAGCCAGCGACGAACGAGGCGCGCGGGTCGCGGACCGAATGGTGACGATCGGAGACCTGTTCGCCACCGTCTACAAGGCGCTCGGTATCGACTGGACCAAGGAATACATGACCCCCATCCAGCGGCCCGTCAAGATCGCCAACTCCATCGGCGGAGAGAGCGGCCTGCCCATCGAGGGCCTGATCTGAATCCTGTTCATTGATGTTCATCAGGGCTCGACTCGTGCTCAGGACCGAGACCCAACGCCGGGAACACCAGGTGCGTCGTGCCCTTCGCAGAAATCTTTTTGCCTGCCCGACCCTTGGCGTATCCCTCTTGAACCATCTCCAACCCCTCAGTGGCCCTTCGTGGATTACTCTATTGGCCCCTCGCGGACCGTCGCTCAGTTGCTTTGGGAAAACCAACGCAGCCCTCATCGCTCTGGCCTTGCTGGCGGTCATCGGCTGCCGGCAGCCCTCCCAAGAGCTCGTCCAGGGTGGCTACACCGGCAGGAAGACCTGCCAACCCTGCCACCCCCAGGAGTACGCCGCCTACATCGGTTCCCACCACGATCTGGCCATGGATCCGGTCAACGACCAGACCGTTCTGGGGGATTTCGAGGACGCCACCCTGACTCATTTGGGAGTCACCTCCAGGTTCTACCGCCGGGACGGCAAGTTCCTGGTCTCGACCGAAGGGGCCTCGGGAGCCATCGAAGAGTTTGAAGTCAAGTACACTTTTGGAGCGGACCCCCTGCAGCAGTACCTGGTGGAGTTCCCCGGAGGGCGTCTGCAGTGCCTGCCCCTTTGCTGGGACTCCCGTCCCCGCAAAGAGGGCGGCCAGCGTTGGTTCCACCTCTACGACAGCGAGCGCGTTGCTCCCAACGACCTCCTCTTCTGGACCCGGGTCTCCCAGAACTGGAACACCGGCTGCGCCGAGTGCCACTCCACCGGTCTGCGCAAGAACTTCGATCCGTCAACCGAAACCTACCGGACCCGCTGGGCCGAGGTGGACGTCTCCTGCGAGGCCTGCCACGGACCGGGCGCCGCCCACGTGGAATGGGCCGAGGCCCGGGCTCGCGGAGAGCCCCGGACGGATATCCCCGACCTTGGGTTGGCCATTTGGCTCAAGGAGGCCGAGCCTGCCGTCTGGGCCCGCGACGAGAGCACCGGCAGGCCCCGGCGCACCCCCCCTCTGGGCACCCACACACAGGCGGAGATGTGCGCCCGCTGCCACTCAAGGCGCGGCCTCATCAGCGAGGACTACGTCCATGGAGCCTCGCTGCTGAACACCCACAACTTGAGCCTTCTGGAAGAAGACCTCTACTACCCCGACGGCCAGATCCTGGAGGAGGTCTATGTCTACGGCTCTTTCCTGCAGAGCCGCATGGCTCAGGAGGGCGTGGTCTGCACCGACTGCCACGACGCCCACAGCGCACGTCTCCACCAACAGGGAGATGTGCTCTGCACCCGCTGCCACGACGCCGCGACCTATACTTCCCGTTCCCACCACCACCATCCGCCCGGCTCCACCGGCGCCCGTTGCGTGGAGTGCCACATGCCGGCCCGGACCTACATGGTGGTGGATCCACGCCGCGACCACAGCTTTCGCGTCCCGCGCCCCGATTTGACAGCTAGCCTGGGGACGCCCAACGCCTGCAACAATTGCCATGGCGACCGGTCCACCCAATGGTCGGTGGAACACTTTCAGCGATGGTACGGGGCCGGCCCCAGAGACAAGCACTTCGGCGAGACCCTTGCCGCCGCCCGCAAGGGAATCCCTGGCCTGGCGGCGGATCTCAACCGCTTGGCCCGGCCCCCCCACCTGCCTGCCATCGTACGGGCCACCGCCATTTCGCTGCTGGACAACTATCCCGGAGGGAGCACCGCCGACGTGCTGGGAGAACTGGCGAAGGATGCCAGCCCGCTTGTGCGGGCAGCGGCAGTCGAAGCCCTGGGCTCGTTACCGCCACACCAACGGGGACCTCTGTCGCAAGCAGCCCTGGAGGATCCGGTGCGGATGGTGCGGACCCTGGCCGGCCGCTCCCTGGCCGGGCCTGCCCCGGCCGGACTTTCACCCCGGCAACGTCAGCTCAGAGGCGCAGCCGCCCGCGAATATGAAGAGGTACAGCAGCTCCATGCAGACCATCCCGGCGGCCGCCTCAACCTGGGGAACCTCTACCGGGACCAGCGGGACTTCGAACGGGCTGAAGCTTCCTACAGGCAGGCAATCGCCCTGGAGCCGGCCTTCATGCCGGCCTATCTGAATCTGGCTGACCTCTACCGGGAGATGGACCGGGAGGACGAGGGAAAGAAGCTGTTGCTGGAGGCGCTGAAAATAGCCCCCCGATCGGCTACGGCGCAACAGGCCCTGGGCCTGCTGCTGGTCCGGACCGGTGAGCGCCGCCAGGCCCTGAACCACCTGGCCCAAGCCGCGGAGCTGGATCCGGACAACAGCCGCCATGCCTACGTCTATGGGGTAGCGCTCAACTCCCTGGGAGAATCGGTCCAGGCTATAGGCGTCCTGGAACAAGCACTGGGGGCCCGACCCCATGACCGGGATCTCCTGTTCGCGCTGGCCACCATTCACCGGGACCGGAGGCAGTTTGGGAAGGGGCTGGTTTACAGCCGGAGGCTCCTGGCGCTTTATCCGGAGAACGCCGGCTACCAAAGGTTGGAGAGGCAGCTACGGATGTTAGCCCGCATTCGCTAATCGCGGGTGCGATAATGTGCCGCGGTCCCGAGCGGGAAGCGCGGCTTTTCACAAAAACCCTACCCAAGGAGGAGCCATGCTGAACGTAATGATGGATCAGATAACCCAGGTGGCCGGCCCCTATATCCCCAGGATTGCAGCTGCTCTGGGCATCCTGATCGTGGGATGGCTGATTGCCCTGATCGTGGGTGCCCTTCTGCGGGCGGTGATGCGCCGCACTGCGATCAACGACCGGATGGCGGCCTGGTTCGGCAAAGAGGAAGGGGCCAGCGACGTGCACGTCGACAACTGGGTCGGCAGGGGCGCCTACTATCTCATCATGCTGTTCGTGCTGGTGGCGGTTTTTCAGACCCTGGGACTGACCATTCTGACCGAGCCCCTCAACCGGCTCCTCACCAGCATCTTCGAGTTTGCCCCCCGCATTCTGGGCGCGGGTTTCCTCCTGATCATCGCCTGGATCCTGGCTTCTGTCCTGAGACTGGTCATTGCCAAAGTGCTGACTGCCGCCAGGCTGGACGAGCGGCTGAGAAGCGGGGTGGGAGAGGAGGGCAAAAAACGGCCCCCTCTGGCCAGGAGCCTGGCCGATGCCGTCTATTGGCTGATCTTTCTGCTGTTTCTGCCGGGCGTCCTCAACGCCTTGGCCGTGGAAGGGCTGCTGGAGCCGATTCAAGCCATGGTTGCAAAGGTAGCGGGGTTCATTCCCAACCTCTTCACCGCCGCGGTCATCCTGGGGGTGGGATGGTTCGTGGCCCGCATCGTACAACGGGTGGTGAGCAGCCTGCTGTCAGCCGTGGGACTGGACACCTTGAGCGAGAAAGGAGGTCTCTCCGCCGCCCTGGGGACCCAACGGCTCTCCGGGGTGGTGGGACTGATCGCCTACATCCTGGTCTTCCTGCCGGTGGTGATCGCCGCCCTCAACGCACTCAAGATGGAAGCCATCACGGTGCCGGCCAGCAATATGCTCACCATGATCCTGGAAGCCATTCCGGCAATTTTCGGCGCCGTGCTGATATTGACCATCGCCTACCTGGTGGGCCGGGTGGTTTCGGGGCTGGTGGCCAACCTTCTGGCCGGCGCCGGCTTCAACGGCATCCTGGCCAAGCTGGGTCTGGGCAAGGAAACCGGCGACGGAGACCGGACCCCGTCGGCCATCGTCGGGACCCTGATCCTGGTGGCCATCATGCTGTTCGCCGTCACCGAAGCGGCCGGACTCATGGGCTTCGCGGTCCTGGCTGAACTGACCTCGCAGTTCCTCGTCTTCGCCGGCCGCATCGTGGTCGGACTGGTTATCTTCGCCATCGGACTCTTCCTGGCCAATTTCGTGCAACGGACGGTGCTGTCGGCGGGAGCCGCCCAGTCCCGCCTGCTGGCGCTGGGCGCCCGAATCGCCATCATCGTGCTTTCGGGAGCCATGGCCCTGCGGCACATGGGTTTGGCGGACGAGATCGTCAACATGGCCTTCGGCCTGATCCTGGGCGCGGTGGCGGTAGCCCTGGCCATTGCATTCGGTCTGGGGGGCCGGGAATTTGCCGCACGCCACCTGGAGGGATGGCTGCAATCGATGAAATCGGAAGGCGCGGCAAAGTAACCGCCGGGGGCAGCTATCCCGGGTGAGAAACGCGCCTCAAATCTCGAAGGTCGTATCCGGCTGCATGGGGTAGATCTTTCGGCCCAGGCGCTTGAAGGGCAGCTTGGAGAAGTCCTGGGTGAAGACGCTGCCGGCATCGACGTTGAAGATCGAACCGGCGATGGGCTCGAAGCCGCTGCGAAAGTGGCCGGTCGACTTCACGCAAAGATAGCGCATGCGGGCGCAATCCAGTCCCAACCCACGGCTGAAGGCCAGGTCCATGGGCTGGTGGCCCAGGGAGATGACCGCCACGTAGACCCCGTCCTGCCTGAGCAGCACCGAGTCTCCATGGTCGCCCTCCAGGCCGGCAAACATGGGACCGTCATAGACGAAACGCCCGTCGCTCACCGCCACCACTTCAGCCTGCATTGGGACCGGCGGTCCCACCAGCGGGTGAGACTTCCCTCCGACTTCCACCTCAACCCGGTTCCCGACACCGGCCCGGAGAGCCGTCCTGACGGTTTCCGGATCGACGATATGGAGCACGGCGGCGTCCTGAAGTCGCCGCTGCAGGAAGAGGCGCAGAATCTCGGTGCTGTCGCTGGGCGCGCCGCCGCCCGGGTTGTCGGCCTGGTCGGCCAGGATAATGGGGTATTTCCCCAGGGCCTCGCCCTGATCCAGGGCGCGCTCGGGTGAAAGAGGCTCCCGCTGCCAGGTCTCCTTCCGTTCCCAGATCCAGCGGGCCAGGTCGTCCGCCTTTTGCTGCGCTCCTGCCAGATCGTTGTCGGTGACGACCAGTGTGGAAGCCCCGGCGCAGTTCACGTCGGCCCACTGGTACCCGACCCCCACGCTGGCCGTCAAAACCCCGGGCTGTTTCTCCAGAGCGTGCAGGCGGTCGATGACCAGGCTCATGGGCTCTTTGGCGGTGATCATCCTGGCCGCCGCCCAGAAAAGGGGGATGGAGCGCCAGCCCAGAGTGGGACGGATCTCGCCCCGCACCGTCCGCACCATCATGTCGGCCGCTTCCACGCCCCGTTCGGCCATGTCGACGTGGGGATAGGTGTCCTCCACGATCAGGGCGGTGGCGTTGTCCACCATGGTCTTGCCGATGTTGCAATGGAGATCGTGGACTCCAATAATCGGACAATGGGAGCCGACCAGTTCCCGGACACTCTTCAGAATGTCCCCGTCGGCATCGTCGACCCCCTCGGCGGAATAGGCCCCGTGCACGCTCAGCAGCACCCCGTCCACAGGGAGGGCCTGTCGCAAGAGCGCCAGCAGGGATTCCTTCAGCGCCTCGTGCGTCTCCCCGGTCGGCTGTTTTCCGGAATTGGCGTGGCGCCAGACCAGCGGGACCATCTCCACCTCTTGCCGCCGCAACTCCCTGATGAATCCGTCGATGATGGTGTTGACCTCACCCGAACGTTGCAGCAGTTCCTCGGGCCCGCTGGAGCGGGAGTGCCCGTAGAACTCCTCCAGCGGCGTCTCCACCGTGGAGTAGTTGCTGCTCTCGTGCTCGATACCGCCGATGGCAATGCGCATGCGACGCTCCTTTTTCGCAGTAATCTCACCCGCAATCATAACCCATCTCCCGGGTGTGGGTTGAACCCCCGATGCCTCCGACTCGGCGGGCGCTCCAATCGGCCGGCCACGGCTGGTATCACCGTTCAGTTCCCGATTTTGTCCAGGCCCTGCCCTTGTTCCGTTCCTGTTGCCTCGTCCTCCCGCCCGGCCTGGCGGGCCTTTTCCTCGTCAACCAATGCCAGCAGCACCAGACCCACCAGGAAAAAGGCCACCAGCGACAGGATGGCCGTCCGGGCGCTGCCTGCCATCAGGGTGATGGCGGCGAAGACCCAGGGGCCCCAGATGGAGGAAAACTTACTGAAGAGGGTGTAGAAGCCGTAGAACTCGGCGCTGGCCTGCGGCGGGATCATGGAACCGTAGAGGGACCGGCTCAGGGCCTGGGACCCGCCCAGAACCAATCCCACCACCACGCCCAGGGCGAAGAACTCCCGGGCATTCTGAATGAAATAGGCCACCACGGCCACCGCCGACCAGATCACCAGGGTCAGCATGACCGCCTGCCGGGTTCCCATCCACAGGGCCACTCGGCTGAACAGCAGCGCCCCGGCGGTGGCCACGATCTGGATCGTCAGCAGAGTCACCATGAGGGCGGTCGTGCTCAGCCCCAGCTCGTCCTTGCCGTAGATGGTGGCCATGTTGATGGCGGTCTGAATCCCGTCGTTGTAGAACATGTAGGCCAGCAGGAAAGTCGCCAGGTGGCGATAGCGGCGAACCTGGCGGGCCGTCTGCAGGGTGCGGGAGAAACCGGCGGCCAGGAGGGCGATCCATTGCGACCGGGCGGACTGCCCGAGGACCGGGACTTGCCGACCGGGCGCCTCGGAAAGATGCCGCCCGGTCACCAGGGTGAAACCCGCCCACCAGAGCCCCGCCATCACCATGCCCAGGCGTGCCGCCAAGCCTTGAGCCATGCCGAGCCGACGATGGCCGGCCACCAGTCCCAGGGCGAGAGCGAACTGGAGGCCGCCTCCCACGTAGCCGTAGGCGTATCCCTTGCCCGAAAGCCGGTCCATGGCGTTTCGGCCGGGGGCGATCTGAGGTAGGAAGGCGTCATAAAACACGTTGCCGCCGACGTAGGCAACCTGGGCGATCAGAAAGAAGAAGAGGGTCTTGAAGACATCGCCTGACTGGCAGAAGTAGAGCAGTACCGTGAAGAGGGAGCCCGTGTAGGCGCAGGCCAGCAGGAAACGCTTCTTGGAAGCCGTCATATCGGCAACCGCGCCCAGGGTGGGAGACAACAGAAAGGCGAGGAAGGCAGCCAGGCCGGCGGTAAACCCCCACAGGGTGGTGGCCCTGTAAAGGGTGTCTCCGAGTCGGACGCCCTCGAGCCCCACTACCGCCTGGGCAAAATAGGCGGGCAACAGACCCACGGCCACGGTGGTGGTGTAGGCCGAGTTGGCCCAGTCGTACATGCACCAGCCGAAGGTGCCCTTGCGGGCGCCGGATTCGGTCATGAGAGGTGTCCCGGTCGCGCAGAAAACCGGCGGTCAAAGCGGCGGACTCGGCGCCTGCCGGTTAGCGTCGCGCCCGTGTTTCAAGCCTGCTAGAATACAGATAGAAAACGGAGTCTATCATGCTCCGAAATTTCGCAGGCGGGCTGGCCGTGCCGGACACGGTGCGGCCAGTGCAGCCCCTCACTTGCGGTAGAAACGACGGCACCAGCCGGCGGCCCCGCTCTTGCATCCGTACGAAGAGCCCATGAGCGACAGGAAACAGCAGGAGGCGACGGCGCGGGGCGCCATGGTGATCGCGGCCATCGTGATCATCATCGCCGGAATTCGAGAAGCCTCGGCCATCCTGATTCCTTTCCTTTTGGCCGTGTTCATTGCGGTCATCGGGGGACCCTTCGTCTTCTGGCTGAAACGGAAGGGTGTTCCTTCCGCCCTGGCCGTGCTGGCGGTGGTGCTGGTGATCTTGGGAATCGGCATTGGCATGGGAGCGGTGCTGAGCACCTCTTTCAACGGCTTTTACCAGCAGATGGATGCCTACAAGGCAGGCTTGAATCAACAGATGGACGCGCTGTTCGTTTGGCTGAAGGCCATGGGCATCCGTCTCGACTGGGAACTGTTGAGGCAAGTGGTCAATCCCGGGGAGGCCATGCAGCTTGTGGCCACCCTGCTGGCCGGTTTTGGAGGTGTGCTGACCAACGCCTTCCTCATCATCCTGACGGTGGTCTTCATCCTGTTGGAGGCTTCGGGATTCCCCGCCAAGCTGAGGGCCGCCAAAGGGGACCCCAAGGCCTCCTTCCGCGCCTTCGAGGAGTTCACCCATGCGGTGCAGGGCTATCTGGCCATCAAGACGGCGGTGAGCCTGGCCACCGGGCTGGCGGCGGCCTTGTGGGTGGCCCTGCTGGGTTTGGACTTCCCGCTGCTCTGGGGGTTGCTGGCCTTTCTGTTCAACTATGTGCCGACCATCGGCTCCATTGTGGCCGCCGTTCCGGCGATGTTGCTGGCGCTTGTCCAACTGGGGCCCTTCCCCGCCCTGATGGTAGGCGTGGGCTATTTGTGCATCAACTTCGCGTTCGGCAGTGTGATCGAGCCGCGCTTCATGGGACGCGGTCTGGGCCTGTCGACTCTGGTCGTCTTTCTGTCGTTGGTCTTCTGGGGATGGGTGCTGGGGCCGGTAGGAATGCTGCTGTCGGTGCCCCTCACCATGACCGCCAAGATCGGCTTGGAGAGCAGCGACACAACTCGCTGGCTGGCCATTCTGCTGGGTTCGGAGAAATCCGCTGCAGCTTCCCTGGAATCCACTGCCGGGGAGACCGAAACGCGGGAGGGAGAACCCGATCCCGCCCACGCCCCGACAGAAGTCTCCCCTTCTACTCACTGAAACCGGCCGCCATCGTCTCCTTGCAGGCGTGTACCCGTTTGGATTTCTCACGGCGGGGCATGATCGGAGCGCCGGGTTTTCTACTTCAGCAACGACTCGCGACCCAAGAGCGCGGCTTGCGCTAGCGAAAAGGAATAAGCCTGACCGGTAGAACGATCTGGTCTCCAAGGACCGAAAGCCTACTCCCGGCTGAGCAGGATAGCGCCGTCCCCACTCCGCTCCCCAGGCCTGCCACCGTCGTTGATCACGCCGTAGGCGACAAATGGATTGTTGCCGGAGGTCTTCCTGATCTGAACATACCCTTGGCTGATATTGCCTAGAATCCCATTCCCCTGCTTCCAGCGGCGGGGATCGAGCCTTACCCGTTTCGTTCTCGGTTGAGACTCCCCGGTGCCGTCGTAGATCGTGATCTCGAATGTGCTGGAGCTGCCGTCGACCTCGCCCGTATTGACCAGGGCCAGGTTGCTGCGGTTCTCCGCGTTCTGCTGCAGCCCGTAGATCCAGGCGCTTTCGACCGTGGCCAAGCCATAGGGCACCGCGTTGTAGAAGAGGCTGTATTGTCCTCCTCTTTCGTCCGGAGATCCCGTCCGGGCTCCGATCACTATGCCGCTCATATCCCCCTCGGACGGGGTCGCGAACAGGGCTCCCACGAAGGCCGGACCAGCCGGACCGATGCCGACCACGCCCTGCTGGCGTAGCCAGTTGACGATTTGGGGAACGATCCTCTGCTCGCCGGCTTTGAGCCTTAGGCTGAAAGTCGCGGTATCATCGCTGGTTTCGACGGCATCGGCCACAAAGCTGAAATCCACCTGCTTGTCCGACGCCGAGAAGTTGGTGACGGTCAGCTCACTGGTGAAGCCTGTGTTTTCGATGATGACCGGCAGGGTCCGGCCTCTCGTCTTTTCCAGGCTGGATTCGGTAATCGGAAAGACGAAGGAGCCGTCCGAGTTGAAATTGTCGTTGATGACTCCGTAGGCGTAGAAGGGCGAGCTTCCGGCGACCCTTTCCACCTTGACATAGCCCTGGGCCGAACTGCCCAACGCTTTCAGTACTCCATCGTATTGGCGGAACTCTCCCGGTTTCAACCTCTTGTCACCCAGCATCCGACTTCTGGTATCGGCACCATCCCCGGAAAACACTGTGGTCCTCAAGATGATCTCACCCTCGGTCCCCATGTTCTGGAGGGCCACGTTGGATCGGTCCTGGCTGTTCTGCCGCAGTCCGCATAGATAGACTGCTTCCTGGAACCCTTCATTCTCGCCAATGCCGGGATAGGCCAGGCCGGCGCGGCCCTCTGGTACGGCCGTGGTGGTCCGCGCCACCACACTCACGGCGGAAGAACCCGCAACCTCCACTCTCAGTGTCCCGAGGCGATTCCCCGAGTGGGGAATGGGAATACCCAGTTGTCTCAAATACGACAAGGCGTCGGGTTCGATTCTCTGCCTCCCCGGCGCCAGTTTGTCAGTGGCCGTTCCGCTTCCGCCGCCTCGATCGGCCGTGTAGGTGTAGTGGAGGGTTGCCTCCTCCGATCCCCGGTTGTTCAGGGTTAGCTCCGAGGTGAAGAGAGCATCGTTGTGCCCTGCCAAGGTCAGCAGGACGGGGATGAACAGGTCACCCCCCGATGTCGGTTGCGGTCCTTCACCGTCGCCGGGGTTTAAAACGGCTGTCACAGTGATGTCGTAGTCTTGGGTTTCACCGCTCTCGTAGTTCTCACAGATCCCTTGGTCTGCACCATGTGGCTGCTTGTATTGCACGCGGACGCGCAGGCGAACCCTACCGATGTGGGCGTCTTGCGGTGCGGTCACCGTTGACGAGACGGTGACGGGATGTCTTCGGTTTGTCAGCCGAGCTTCCCTGTTCATGACCTGTTCCGTATTTTCATCGAAACGCTCGTCGCCGTTCCAATCGATCCACGCTTCCACGCGGTTGACGTCGCCCTCGACCGGGATCCGTACGCTGGCGGTAACGCGAAGCTCGACGGTGGAGCCCGCTTGCACACTCACCGTCTCGTCATAGAACCGGTGGCCGAGATTTTCGTCGTCGGCATGGTCCAGGGAACCCAGAACGACTCTCGTGATGTAGCCATATTGGTACAAGTCCGGCCCGCTAGGACAATAGGGAGCAACACGTGAATCCGTGTGCACTTCACAGGCCACCAGCCATGTTCGCCACTCTCCTTCGAGCTTCGGCGCTTCGGCGGCCATGTGCGCGGTATAGGCCGCATACTCGCCTTGACGCGTGTACTTGAGCAGTGTGTCGATGAAGTCGCGGTGATTCGCCATCAAGAAGCGGACAGCGAGATGCCTCTGGGCGTAACTGGTGGGGATGGAATCGGAATGGAGGAGCGTTTCCGTCAACGAGTAGGGAGATTCGCATCTGGGCAAGCCAATGTAGGGAGACACTTCGGCGGAAAGGTACTCTGCGAAGCCCTCCACCCACCAATGAACGCTATCGTCGTGTCCGCGATAGGGGCCATGGCGGTTGTAGCGGCCATCCAGGTAGTGAGCATACTCATGCTCGAAGTTTCGAATGGGCAGTTCTGGATCACGGGCGTGTTGGTTGGGTACGTATTCAGTCACGATGAACTGGGCTGATGAATCAGGATCCGACGGATCATGTTCGTAATAGATGCCGCTGCACGTATCCACGCCTCTGCCGAATGCCGGAAATTGCATTGCCCAGCAAGCGTCTCCGTCGTTGAATACGTACACATCCAAGTGGCTGTTGAAGTCGTCGGGTACCGGCGTACATTGGGTGCCGAACAAGGTTTGAAAGGCTTGACCCTCTTCATACATCCTCTGGCAGGCCGTCGCCAGCTTGTCCGCCTCCAGGTCCTGGGCATGGATGGTGATGGTGTCTCCGGAACAGGCGTTGACGGGACACACCATCGTGTCTGTGAACAGCGCGGCTCGGAAGTTGGCTTTGAAGCCGTCGCCGGCGTACCAATCGCACAGGCCGTATCGCTCGCAGTTCCCGACGTCGTGGTAGTCGATCTCGCCGACCAGGCGAAGAAAGATATCTTTGGCTTCGGGCCGGTCTCGATAGGTGGTGAGGACGGACAAAGCGATCGGCAACACGTATTCGTAGTTCGTTGTGTTTTTGTGCTGGAAATAGTGCCCCAATTCCATGACGGATCGTTCCATGATCCACTGCGAGGAGGTTCCCAGCCACCGTTCGGCCAACACGAAATCCCGCAACGCATGGACAAGGCCCCGGTATTCTCCGAAAAAATCAGCGAACGGGGGACGTACATGCCCCCAGGAGACAATGTCCAGCATCACATCCATCTGATCGTGGAAGATTGGATTGGCGGCGTAGTTGTCGTCCCAATCGTTGAGCCAATCCTCGACCAGACTCAAGTACAGCCCGCTCATCTCGTAGAAGATGATGGCGTATCCGACGTCATTCAGGGTATCGGTGTGCTGTCTGCCGGCATGGCGGAACAGCGGGTGCTCGACGAAGGAGTCGATGGCGGCCTTGACGGCCCGATGCACAGGCGATCCGGCCTCCATGGAGTAGGTTTCTGCACTGTTCCATTCCTCACCATTGCAACTGCGGTCCAAGAGACAGTAGTAGTGGATATACTCGGCCGCCCGCAAATAGAGGAAAAGCTGATGAACCCCTTCGTTTCCAAATCCGGTGTAGTCTGCCATTGCCTCGGGGATGCTGTCGGCCACGGTGACCACGTTCGACTCCCGGGATACGGCAATTTGCAGCGGCGCATCCAAATCGCTTCTAAGGCGGTCGAGGCATCTTCGGTCGCCTCTGCGCACCACTTCGACCAGGCGGTCGCCGGTCGCGCTACGCAAGGCGGCATAGAGGCCTGAGCAGGCTTCGTCCGATCTGACCTGGGCAGGCGACTGGGAGAGCGCGACAAACGCGACGGTGATGAGCAGCGTGACGCGACTCGCTCGGATCGTTATTTCTCCAGCAAGTTCTTGCATTGAAATTGCGCTAGTAATTGCGGTGATTTCCGCAGCCGCCTCGAAAAAACCACGAGAGTCGATAGCCGCGAAGGGGAAGTATCTGTTGGCTGAAGAGCATACGGACGATGAGAACGTCCGCTCAGACCCTTAGCGAGGGATGCCCTTAAGATGCCAAGGAAGCGACCAGGGCCCGCGCGAAACTGACCGCCAGGGCAGGGGAACTGGCAGGTGATTACTGTCCCGAACACTTAAACTGATGGAACGCACAGCCGTCGATCGATTCAGCTACTTTGCGGATGGCTTCCCATCCCAGCCGCGGAAACAAGCTCTTAGCCCCCGCAATCGGCCAGCGAGGGAACTCACCGGCGTATCCCTCAGTCGCTCTCGACATCGAAATGGATGATCTCGGTAAAATCGTACTGTTGGAAGTTCTCCGCCCTGTCCCAGACAGTCATCTCGGCAAGGCCCCAGGTGCCCGGCGCCGATCCCGGCGGCAGAACAACGGTCCAGGTATAGGTGGTCCACCGGGAAGGGTCCCCGGACGGGAAAAGCTTGTCCCGATTCGGATCAGGGCCGAAGTACTCATGCTCGATGCCTTGCGGATCCCGCAAGTTTAGCCAGGCATACGTGAATCCAGAGATGTTGTCACGGATGCGGAAGGTCAGAGTGACCAGCGTCTCGCCGTTGGGTGCCTCCGGATGGGTAGGTTTGGCGCTGACCTGAATGGCGTTGAGGTCCACCTCCGGGGCTTCGGTATCGGGGTTATTCGTAACCAGTTCAATTTGTTGTGCCGTTTCATCGATGAATGATTGTTCTGGCCTGAGAAGGTGACCCGGATCGCCAAAAAAGACACCGGTTGTGTTCAAGGCAAGGTCAGTCATCCTGATATAGTTCATCGTGTACACCGACGACGGCATGTAGTGCGGCATCAGGAACAAGACTTCGCAGCGTTCGCTCTGTGAGTCGTAGACGCCGTGCTCCTCAAAGCGATAGGTTTCCAGGAGTTCGTCGTTTATGGACGCATAACACGGATTGTTCTCTATCAATCCATTGTTCTCGTCCACCTGCCAACTGGCCCGGATCACCTGAATCTCTTGTCCTTCCCGCGTTTCGACGGACTTGGTGAGCGACGCCGAGTTCCTCACATACGCCGGAGGAGTAACATCCTCAAGCGGATTGTTCACGTAGAGGCTCCATCCGAAGTCGTCACCCCGTTCAAACCGCTCGTTGCCATGTTCGTCCCGGATCTTTACCTGAATGGGAAACCAGTAGCCCCCCTTGGCGAATTTGCTCAGGGTGAATTCTCCCGATAGCACCGTGTCCGCCGGTGCGTTAGCGATACCGCCGGGATGCAGAAATATATCCTTGTAGGTGCCGACATCGCTCATAACCCTCATGAGCACATACTTCGCCCCCTCGAGCACACTGTCCAACGCATGCAGTTCGACCTCGATCCGAACGGTCTTGTCTTCCTCCGCGGCTCCGCTGACCTGAATGTCCACCCTGCGGATCTTGCCCGGAAAGACATAGTCGGGAAACAGGTTGTACACCTCGAAAGTCAGGTCCTCCCGGATCTTCGAAATGTAGATGTTCCCCTGCATGATGCGGTCGCGCACAAACTCGTACTTGCCAATGGCTCGAGACCTGAGCTTGTCGGGGTTGATCACGAAGAAGGCGATCGACTCGGCCATGTCCTCATCGGGGTTCTTTTGGTGGGCATAGGCGCTGACGAACTCGGTCTGCTTGGTGGTGGACCAGCCGCTCGGGCTGCGCACGTCCTTGTACCAGCCGCCCAGCTCGATCCAATCCGCCTTCAACCGGTCATCGAACAGATGTGCCCAGAGGAAGTGCGCCTTTTCGTGAAGGATCAGGCGGTGGACAGCCGAGATGGATGCCTTTAGAAAAGCCGTGTCCATGAACTCGATATAGCCGGAATCCGGCCAGGCCACCGCGGGAGCCTCGCTATAGAGCGGATGGGGGGTCCCGTCCAGGCGGCGGACCAGGTACTTCAGCTCCGGGATCTTGTGCATGCCCCCGGGCATTTCCTCGAGGGTATTGATGAGCTGCACGATCTCCTCGGAATGGAATTTCTGGAAGCGCGAAGCGGCCTCTCCGGTGGTCGAGGCAGTGAGCGCCTCATAGGTCGTGTGTTCGGTGATCCGCGTTGTGACACCGAACCGTTCCTGAAGGATCTTCTCGTAAGACGCCTCGTGCCGGCCGTTGTCGGTGACGAAACGCACCAGGGCATGGTGCAGCCGCTGCGAGTAGTACTTTCCCCGCTTTCCCTCGATCAGCGCGATTTTGGGGCTTGCGTTGACAAAGGCCTCCTCTGAGATCAGAACGGTCCTCTGGCTGAACACGTCTCCGCCGGTGATCCGGATGTCGTTGTGGACGTGCTCCGAGGTGAGCAACCACTTGCTTGCGCCCCGCGATTCGTAATCGGGATACAGCTCGTCGTCCTGCGGAATCGCCCTCATCGTCTCCAGCAGCCGATAGGCGTGTTCCTGGGTCCAGGAGCCGCTCTCGCTGTCGACCAGCAGGATGCTGTAGTCGTGATTCAGTCTAATGGCGGAGGAGTTGTCGCTCACCTCAACCGATTCGTCGAGGAACTCCACCTCCAGGGGTTGATTGACGTGGGCGGAGTAGTCGTAGCCGGCCGTGCTCTGATCTTCTTCCCAGTGGTATACGAAGGTGTCCGGGTCCAGGGGCGCCAGGAGGTACTCCCGGTTGATCGCACCCGGCGGAGGCGAGGTGATCACGCCTCCCTCCAGGCGGAATCGCCTGGCTGGCGGCCCGCGGTAGCCGGTCTTTCGCACCGTGACCACGTAGTCACCGTCCGGCAGTCCCTCAAAGACAAAGCCGCCGTCGGGACCCGGGACAGTCCTTTCAAGCGCTCTGCTGCCGCAGGTGAGCAACACTTCGACGTCGTCGAACGAGCCCGGTCCCTCAATTCCGGAGACGTGGCCCATGTAGATTCCCGTGCCGGGGCCACCGTCACTGCAACTGAGCGGGGCATCGCCAACGTCACTGGCCGCGAGGCCACGGATGCTTTCGTTCTGCCGCTGTCTGTGTTCGAGGTCGGTGGCCTGGCCCAGAAGGTACCGCTCGCTGTTGCCGCCGATGGATCCAGCCACGAAAATGGCAACGATCACTGCGCGGACGAAACTGCTCGCAACCCGATTCGCGAGATTCATGTTTCTGCCCGGCCCCTGTGCCAGACGGAAGCGAAGCCAATGCGAGGAAAATCCAGATATCGGTGCGTGACCATTCTTCCTGGAGCTGCCACCGACGATCATTGGGCGTTCCATGTTCGCCTTCTCTCAAGATGGTTGGGCAGAGTGAGGGGGCAGGCGGCGCGCTTTGACGCTCTCGCGCAGAGAAGATGCAAGCCGGGCTTGCCCATTAGCCACCGGGAAATCATAAAAACTCTGTGACATTCGCCACCCGCATCTGCGCCAAGATCGCGGGCCCATGTGGAAAAGCCCTTCGGTCGATCTTCATCGTCTCAAGGCGGCAACCCGCTGGCGTAGTCCTCAGTCGCTTTCCACGTCGAAATGGATAATCTCGGTAAAGTCGTACTGCCGGAAGTTCCGCGCCCTGTCCCAGACAGTCATTTGCGCAAGGCCCCAAGTGCCCGGCGCCGATCCCTCCGGCAATATCACCATCCAGTCGATGTCTGTCCACTCAGACGGATCTCCGGACGGAAAGCGGTCGGAACGATCTGGCGTGTAGACGTAGAACTGATGGTCGATGCCCTGCGGATCTCGCAAGTCCGCGGAGGCCAGCACAAATCCCGAGATGTTGTCCCGAACGCGGAAGCTCAGGGTGACCCGCGTCTCGCCGTTCGGAGCGCTCGGATTAGTGGGTTCGGCGCTGATCTGCATGGCGTTGAGGTCCACCTCGGGCGCCTGGGTATCGGGATTGCTCGTAATCAGCTCAATTGTTGGCGGAGTTTCGTACGTGGAGGGTTCGGTGGTATCTCCGAATTGGAAGCTGGAGAAATTTCCCGCCACATCCAGCATATCGATATGAACCAGGGTGTAGACGCCGCTCGGGAGATAGTCAGGCGCAATGAGCCAAGCTCGGCATAGACTCTCCTGGGGATCGTACTCGTAGGGGAAATTCAATCCGGCTCTAAAACTGTAGGTGTCTGCGACATCGACTGTCAGGTTCATGGCGCAGTCTATGATGCTCGTATCCTCCTCCACTTCCCATGTCCCCTCGACAATCTGCACCTCCCGGCCCTCGAGCTGTCTTGTATATTTTGTCAGAGACGCCGAGTTCCTCACATACCTCGGGGGGGTAACGTCCTCAAGCGGATTGTTCACGTAGAGACTCCATCCGAAGTCGTCTCCCCGCTCGAACCGCTCGTTGCCGGCTGGATCCCGGATCTGTACCTGGTTGGGGAACCAGTAGCCCGCCTTGGCGAATTTGCTCAGGGTGAACCCTCCCACAAGCACCGTGCCCGTTCTCGCGTCACCTTCGGGGTAAAGAAAAACATCCTTGTAGGTGCCAATCTCGCTCACAACCCTCATGAGCACGTTCTCCGCCCCCTCGAGCACCTTGTCCAGCGCGTGCAGTTCCACCTCGATCCGGACGTCCTTGTCCTCCTCCGCGGCTCCGGTGACCCGAATATCCACCCTGCGGATCTTGCCCGGAAAGACATAGTCGGGATACAGGTTGTAGACCTCGAACGTCAGGTCCTCCCGGATCCTCGAGATGTAGAAGCTCCCCTGCATGATGCGGTCGCGCACAAACTCGTACTTGCCGATGGCGCGTGACTTGAGCTTGTCGGGGTTGATCACGAAGAAGGCGATCGACTCGGCCATGTCCTCGTTGGGGTTGATGGCGTGGGCATAAGCACTGACGAATTCGGTCTGCTTGGTGGTGGACCAGCCGCTGTCGCTCCGCACATCCTTGTACCAACCGCCCAGCTCGATCCAATCGGCCTTCAACTGCTCATCGAACAGATGCGCCCACAGGAAGTGGGCCTTTTCGTGAAGGATCAATCGGTGGACGTATAGGACAGACCTGTCCTTGTAAGCGCTCTCCATGAACTCGATATAGCCGGATTCCGGCCAGGCTACGGCAGGAGCGCCCGGATAGAGCGGATGGGGGGTCCCGTCCAGGCGGCGGACCAGGTACCTCAGCTCCGGAATTCTGTGCATGCCGCTCGGCATTTCCTCCAACGTATTGATGAGCTGGACGATCTCCTCGGAATGGAATTTCTGGAAGCGCGACGCGTCCTCTCCGGTGGTATAGGCCGTGAGTTCCCTGTAGGTCGTGTGGTCGGCGACTCGAGTGGTCACTCCGAACCGTTCCTGGAGGATTTTCTCGTAAGACTCCTCGTGCCGGCCGTTGTCGGTGACGAAACGCACCAGGGCATGGTGCAGCCGCTG
>JAPPDF010000045.1 GCA_028875575.1 Acidobacteriota bacterium | reverse complement strand
GGCTTGTCCTTTTCCCCTCAGCCCATCCATGCTCGCTCGACCGTAGTGACCGCTATGCTCTTCGCTCCCGAGCACGTGCTGAGGGGAAAATGCCTGCGCCATCATCACGCCCCAGGTGAGAAATGCGGGCTAGAAAAACACCCGCTGGATCATCCAGTAGGCGCCCATGGCGGCAATGGCCAGGGACCCGGGAATGACCACGGCCTTGCGGTAGCGGTCCGGATCGCGCAGCCAGATCGTCAGCAGCAGGCCGGCGGCGATCACGGTCAACTGGCCCAGCTCCACCCCCAGGTTGAATCCCAGCAGTCCCACCAGCAGGGCCGCTGCCGGCAGGTCCAACTGGCTCAGGGCCCCCGCGAACCCCAGCCCGTGCACCAGGCCGAAGACGAAGACCACCAGCAGCCGCCAGGGGGTGTACCTGGGATAGAAGATGTTTTCCAGGGCGATCACCACGATGCTTCCGGCAATGATCGGCTCCACCACCGAGGCGGGGACGTGCACCACCCCGGTGGCGGCCAGGCCCAGGGTGAGGGTGTGGGCCAGGGTGAAGGCGGTCACCTGAAGCAACAGGGGCTTCCAGTGCCGGCTGAGCAGGAAAAGGCCCAGAACGAAGAGGATGTGGTCCATTCCGAGGGGCACCACGTGCACGAAGCCCGAGCGAATGAAGCTGGTGAAGGTGGCCCAGTTGCCGGGGGCGGTGATGCCTTCGATCAGGTTCTGGTCGGGGTCGCCGGTTTCCGCCTGGGCCAGGTTGGCGAGGTCGAGGACCCGACTGGTCTCATCCGGGAACAGCACCTGGATTCCCCGCAGGATTTCCCCCTGGTAGTAGTTTAGAAACAGCAGGCTCAATTCGGCCTCGGGCAGGGAGCGGGCCTGGTAGCCCGTCAGTCCCGAGGTGTCCTTCAGACGCCAGGACCCGGTCATCATCACCGGATCGTCGGCCCGGGTGAGTGGCCGGCCCCGGAAGGTGGTGAACTCGAATTCCCATTCGGGCCGGGCCGCTCCCCCGGGCTCGAAGGAGAGCTGGAGGACCTTGTCGGCGTAGGCTCGCGCCTGGGCCCGCAATTGGTCCCGGTCCGCCTCGCTCAGCAGCAGGTAATCCTCCAGGAACAGATAGGGCTCGGCTTCCGGATCCTGGCTGAAGCAGCGGGTGTCCAGCTCGATCTTGATGACTGCCGAGCCGTCGGCCTCGAAAAAGGACCGCAGGGGCACGTCGGGGATGGGATGGGCGACGGCGATTGGGACGAGGGACAGCAGCAGCCAGAACCTCAGCGCCATCCTTGCAAGGATGGACGGAGCAGGGGTTCGGCTGGTTCGCGGGCCGCGGCCGGGCTCCGGGACCTGACCGGCATTTGGGACAGGGCAACTTGGATGTTGTCTCATGGCGCTCCCTATGCTTTACTATGAGTAGTTAGGTCCAAAGACAATTGGTATGCGGCCTGACCGCTGTCAGCAAATAAGGAGAATCCGATGAAACTCTTCGTTTCGATGATCCTGGCTGCCGTTCTTGCCTTTGGCGTCAGCCTGGGTCCGGCCTACGCCGGCTGTGGCAAGAAGGTGACCAACAAGGGCACCCTGAAGAGCGTGGATGCCGACAAGAAGACCATCGTGGTCGCCAGCAAGGGTGAAGAGACCAAGCTGTCTCTGACCATGGGCACCAAGGCCATCGGCGCCGACAAGGTTGCCGACATGAAGGGCAAGATGGTCAAGGTGATCAGCGAGCACGGCAAGGTGGATTCCGTCGCCTTGCTCAACTAGCTGGACGCAGCTATTAGAGCCGGTCAGTGGTTGAAACCGACACTTCTAACAACACCAGGTGCGGATGAACTCAGCATAGGTGTCCGCGCCTCGGTGTAGCTGCTCGACCGAAATCCACTCGTCGAAGGTGTGGGCCTGCTCCACGTCTCCCGGTCCGATCAGGACCCGGTTCTTGAGGTCAGTATAAACCGAAGCCTCGCTTCCGTACCCCACCGTACGAGCACTCTCCCGCCCCGTAACCTTCACTACTTCACGGACGAAAGACGACGTGGGGTCCACGTGAAAGGCTTCGTGCCCCCGGTCCACCTTCAGTTCCACTCCGCATTCTTGCGCCGCCCGGGTCACTCGTTCGATCAACCGGTCGGTGCTGGTGCTGGGCATGGGGCGGAAGCCGATGCGGCAGATGCTGATCGGCTTCTTGACGTTCATGGCCTCGGGGTAGTCCTCGATACCGATGTTCCCTCCCAGGGTCGGAGGGTCGAACTCCGGGTCCTGCCACTCGGGACTGCTCTGGGTTTCGTCGTAAAGCTCCTTCATCCTGACCAGGAAGGGAATCATGACCCAGTTGGCGTTCAGCCCCACCCTGGTGCTGGAGTGGGCCGACTCTCCCCGGGCCGTGGCCTCGAATGAGCACCCGCCCTTGTGGGCGTAGACCACGTCCAGCAGGGTGGGCTCTCCCACGATGGTCCTGGTCTGGGCTTCCACCATCTCCCGATAGAAAAGGGATTCCTCCTTGACTTGGATGGCCCCTCCGTACCCGACCTCTTCGTCGGCGGTGCAGGCGATGTAGACAGGTTGATTCAACTCACCGGCTTCGAAACGCTCGGCCGCGGCCAACATGCTGGCCACCGATCCCTTCATGTCGCAGGCTCCCCGCCCGTAGAGCTTTCCCTGCCGAACGGCGGGCGTGAAGGGTCCGTGATCCTCGGTGAACCAGTTGATGGCCGGCACCACGTCGGTGTGCCCGAAGTAGGCCATTCCGCCCCGCCCTTCGCCCTTTTTCCCCACCACGCTGGCCTTGCGGACCCCGTTCTCGTCCTCATACTCCAAGCGTTCGGTCCGACAACCCATCTGCTTGAGACGATCCTCCAGGTAGTCGGTCAGGGCCACGTTGCTGAGGCTGCTGGTGGTGTCGAAGGCGATGATATCTTGGGCGTATTGGAGGGCGTCCACGAATCGGTCCTTTCTGTTGACGACGTAAGAGGCATTCCTGCGGAAGAGATAGTCTACAACCGGCGGATGCCGGCCTCAAACCCTATTCCGTCTTGAATGGACAATCACCATGTGGGCCTTCGTGGATTGAGAACCGACGTCTCCGGCCATTGGTGAGAAATGGGCGATTGGCTCCGTATCATCCGTCGCCGACCTGGATGCTGACCTCCTCCAGCACCGGAGTGCTGCCCCCGTCGGGGGTGGTGAGCAGGGCGCGGTACTGAAGCCAGCGGTGACCGGGAGGCGGCGGGGGAAGTTCGGAGGGCTGCCGGTAGTAGCTGCCGGGGCCGGCCGGCCCTTCCCAGGAGGCGGTTCCCAGAGCTCCTTGCGTCGGCCCGCTTCGCAGTTGAAACTTGACCGCCGTCCCGTGGGGCGTTCGGGCACGCCAGTCGAGCCGGGAGGGGCGTTTGCCCGCCGGGATGCTCAACGGGGGCGAATGGTACTCCTCTTCCAACTTTCGGTGATAGATGTTGCCGACGTCGTGGCGGACGCTGAAATGAGGCCCGAAGGTCTGGATCCAGAGCCGCCTGGAGAAGGAATACCCCTGAGGGGATCCCCAGAAGATGTTGGTTCCGACCCCGTGGTCGCCGTCGCGCAGGTGGTTGAATGGGACGATATCCATCCATCCGTCCTGATTCAGATCGGCCACCGTGAGGGCCAGGGTCGATTCTCCGGGCAGGCCCGTCCTGCGGGACTCGCTGTAGCCCTCCGGACCGCCCCAGTAGATGAAGCAGGGCAGCTTGCGGGTGGTGTAGGCGTGATAGTTGGTCATGACGATGTCCAGGTAGCCGTCCTTGTTGAGATCGGCCACCGACTGCTCCTCCGACTCGTAGGCCTCCAGCCTCTGGCTGCGGGAGAGGTCGAATCCGTCGGCGCTACCCCAGAGAAGGGTGGCGTGGCGCATGGGGCGCCCGTGCCTGGCCATGTCGTAGACGCCCCCCAGAACCAGGTCCAGCCAGCCGTCGGCGTTGAGATCGGCGATCTCCACCGTGGAGGCCGAATGGACCTTGAGCAGGCTGTGATTGTCCCGGCTGTAGTCGCCGCCGCGGCTGCCCCAGAAGATGTCCACGTTCTCCCGGTCCACGTCGGGGAAAATCAGGTCCAGAAACCCGTCCTTGTTGAGGTCGGCGATGGCGGCGCTCTGGCTGATGTTGGTGTTCAGGCTCAGCTCGGTGCGCCGCCGGCCATTGAATCCGTCCTCTCCGCCCCACAGCAGGATGCCCCGGGATGAAGCCTCCTGACCGTAGGCCGACCCGGAGGGAATGACCAGGTCCAGGTAGCCGTCGCGATTGAGATCGGCCGTGGAGGCGCCGTTCCCCCCCTCCAGGTTCAGCTCCTCCCTCCTCTGGGCCCCGTAGCCTTCGGCGTGCCCCCAGTAGATCCAGCCGTTGGGAAAGGCGATGTCCGTCCAGCCGTCCCGATTCAGGTCGGCGATGGCCGGCACCGCGCCAATGGCTCCCGGCACCCTCGAGACGGATGCGGCCGAGTAGTGGTGGCGTGGATTACCCCAGTAGATCAGGGAGTCGATGGCATCACGCGAGCCGCTGTTGCGGTTGACCAGCACCAGGTCGGGAAAGCCGTCCCGATTCAGGTCGGCGCCCTGGAGACTGACGGGGCCGAACCCCTGTAGCTGCAGCCTGTGGGCCGGGTCGAAGCCCTGGGGACCGTTCCAGTAAATGTAGGAGGGCACGTCGTGGGTGCGGGCATCGCCTTCATTGGCAAAGGCGACGTCGATCCAACCGTCCCGGTTGAAGTCGGCCGCCACGGCATCGCTGGCGTCCAGGGTGGGCAGGTCGGTCCGCCGTCCGGTCTCGTACCCCTGCGGGCCACCCCAGTAGATGGTGGAGGGCTTCTCGCCCCGGTTGGCCAGGATCAGATCGGGAAAGCCGTCCCGGTTCAACTCGGCGACTGTGCATCGAACCGCGCCGGCGGTGGGCAGCTCGGACCAGGGTTTCGCGGGAAAGTCTTGGGTTCCGCCTTTGAAGAGCTGGGCCCGGTCGTCGCGGTGAGTCACCACCAGGTCCGGGGCGCCGTCCCGGTCCAGGTCAGCCAGGCGCAGCCCCACCGGGTCTCCGCCCTCCATGCGGTGGCGCCGCTCGACGGAAAAGCCATCGGGGCCGCCCCAGTAGAGAAAAACGCTCTTCTCCTCATGGTTGTTGTTCACGAACAGCAGCTCGGGGAAGCCATCCCGGTTGAGGTCGCCGGCGGCCACGTCCAGGGCGCTGATCGAGGGCACCACCGTCCGCCTCTGGCTGCTGAAGCCAGTGGGACCGTTCCAGTAGATATAGGACTCCAGGTGTTGGGCGGTCCCGAAGCGTTTCCAGCCCTCGATGCCGTGGTTGGCGATGGCCAGGTCCACGAATCCATCCCTATTGAAATCGGCCGCCGCCACCGCGCTGCCCAGCAGGGTAGGCAACAGCGTTCTCCGGTTGGGCTGAAATCCCTCCCGCGACCCCCAGTAGATCATGGCGTCGGTCTCGACCCCGTAGTTGTGAATGAAGTTGCAGAAGACCAGGTCCAGGTAGCTGTCCTGATTGAGGTCCACCAGCAGGGAACGCCCGCCGCCCTTGCTGGGAAGCCGGGTCACGCCGGCCTCGCGCTGGCGAATCTCGCTCAGCAGCTTGCCCAACGGCTGCTGGTCGGGCAGGTCGGGAAGCAGGGAACGGAGTCCTCGCGGTCCCCCCCAGTAGACGAGAACATCCTCGCTCTCCACCTGGTTGTGGTCCTGTCCCACGAACAGGTCCAGGAACCCGTCGTTATTCAGGTCCCAGCGGTGGATCATCTCGACGGATCCGTCCCGGCCGACGTAGAGATTGGCGCCCCCGTCGGCCAGCGTTCCCCGCGAGAAATCCTCGAAGCTGGAGTGTCGCACCCAGGGCTGGTGGGAAACTGGACCGGAGGCGGCCGACAGCAGCAGCCCCGCCCCCAGGCACCCGGCGATGATGGAGGTTTTGGTCATGGTTGGGATGGGGCTGGCGGCGGCCCCTTGAACTTCAGGGGACCGTAGACCTCGTAGGAGTGGAATCCGCCGCTTTCGGTCACCGGGGCGGTGGCGGTATTCCGCGGCTGTTCCCAGCGCCCGTCATAGTCATACCTGCAGGCTGCCGCCTTCCAGACCTCCCCCTGCTTCGGGATGGAGTTTCCGGCATGATGCAGATCGGCCAGGGGAAGGGCCAGCTCCAGGGACCATCCTCGGTCGTCGTCCTCCGGATTGTTGAGAGTGCCGTCCACGGCCACCGCCACCCGGAGCCCGCTGTCCCAGGCCGTGGCCTCGTCCAGGGGGGCGCCGCGCTTGACAAAGTAGGCGTCGAAGATCTGGTTGCTGGGGCTGAACTCGAACTCGTAGTAGAGCGGAGAGGACTCCAACGGCTTGATGAAAAGCTCCAGCACGTCCTCCTCCCACAAGCGGGCGTCGCGGCCGGTCAAGGTGGAGCCCACATCTCGATCCTGGGCCGTCATGGCCACGAAGAGCTCCTTCCCGTCCCAGAGGAACCGGGCCGAAGCCCGCGTCGGGGACACCGGATTGCCCACGCCGTCGAACCGGAGCGGGATCTCCGGGGCCTGCCGCCAGGCCGGCTCGTCCGGGCGCCCGTCGATCTCGATGGGATCGCTGGTCAGGTAACAGGGAATGGGGTCTGCTTCGGCCGGCGGCGGGGCGCTGGCCTCCGGAGCCGGATCGACTTCCGGAGCGGGCGCACAGGAGCCGCAGAGCAGAGCCACAAGCAGCGGGGAAAGGATTGGGTTTATGCCTTTCATGAATTCGACCTCTTCAATCAGGGAACGGTTTCGTCTGTGTTGCCCGGGTAGTGGAAGCCTTCCCCCGGACCTGAAACGGATTCGGACTCGATCGGTAGCTCCCCATTGTCTCCAAAGTCCGACCGTTGCGCCAGAGACGCCGTTCGGATGCGACGCCAATCGGATCGAGTGGGAAGTCACCTCTCTTTCCTGAGAGACTAGTCCGACACGCCAGCCTCTTTCATCGCGGCCTCGGCCCGCTTCGCCATCTCCTCCTCGGAAACGTCCTCCACGTGGGTGCTGATGGTCCACACGTGGCCGAAGGGATCGGTCAGCGTTCCGGAACGGTCTCCGTAGAACTGATTCTGTAGCGGGCGAAGTTCCTTGCCACCGGCTGCAATTGCCTGCGGGTATGTCGTGTCGACGTCATCGACGTAGACCATCAGGGTGACGGAGGTTCCTCCAAGCGACTCGGGACCCCTGTAACCCATGTCGGGATATTCATCGGCGAGCATGACGTGGGAGTCCCCGATCTTGATCTCGGCGTGCCCGATCTTGCCACCCGGAGCCTCCATGCGGAACAGCTCCACGGCGCCAAGGGCCTTCTTGTAGAACTCGATTGCGGCGGCCGCGTCCTTCAGGATCAGATAGGGAGTGACTGAGTGGTACCCCTCGGGAATGGGTGAAACCGGCATGGTGCATGTCTCCTTGGTTAAGTCCATGATGGCAAATGACGCCACCGCTGCATCGGGGGAATAGTGCCTCCGGGTGGCGAATTGTACTCGGCGAGGCTGGCACTTGGCCAGTTTGTCCCGGAATGCACGACTATTTCACCCTACGACCGGTGTAGCACCGTGTCCCGCAGGGGCAGGCTGGGACCCAGGTCGGGGTCCTCGTTGCGATGGTAGTTCCTGCCCATCAGGTAGCGGATTTCCAGTTCCACGTCGTGCAGCAGAATTTCGGGAATGATGGTGGCGTCCCGGTGTTCCAGTAGAACCTCCACTTCGTTTTTTCCCTTCCGAGGCCAATGGGAGGCATCCAGGCGGTAGACGAACCAGTAGCCGAAACCCCCGCCCCGGTTGGGAGTGCTCATTCGGTAGAGCTGGTTGATCTTCCGCAGTCCCGAATCCGGCAGGGACCGGCCGTTCAGGCGGAAGACCAGCCGGTCCAGTTGATTGGTGTTCATCACCCGAAACCTCAGCAGCACCTCGTGGACCCGGTTGACCCGATTCCAGAAGGGCAGGTCGTCGCTGACGGGAAGTTCCAGGCGCAACGGTTCGCCCTGTGCCAGCTTGCGGGGCAGGGGCATCCCGGGTTCCCAGGGCGGGGATTGGTAGCTGCCCGCGGTCGGGACGAGATAGAGCTTGTCCTTGGGGGCCATGATGTCGGGATGGGGAATTTCCCGAAGCTGTTCGTAGAAGGCGGCCCGATAGGGCCAGTTGGCCCCCTGGAACCACTGGTTGAGGTAGATGCCGTCGACCCCCTGATCCCAGTAGTTGCAGGCCGCTGCCCGGATCATTTCAATCGAGCCGTTGGACAGGCGGTCGGAGTCGACCATGCTGTTGAGCACGGCGAAAACGCGGGTTGAGGTGCCCCTGGCCGCCTCCAGCAGGGGCCGGTAGTCGGCCGCATGGTCCACCCGACCCCAGTAGACCCCGAAAGTCTCGCCAATGACGACGTCCACGATCCCCTGCCGCATCCACTCCCTTACGTCCAGGCCCAGCCCCAGGCAGGTGTCGAGGTCTCCGGGGACCCGGATGGCCAGCTCACGATCCTGGCCGGTCTTCTTCAGGGTCCGGTGGATCCGCTCGATCCAGGCAGTCATGAGGGGACGGCCGGCCTCGACTTCATCGGGATGGAAGAAGTGGGGCGAGGGGCTCTGATAGGCCAGCGTCAGTTCGAATCCATCCACCGGGTAGTTCCTGAGCACCTCTTCGATCAGGGCGAAACGCTCCTCCCGGACCTCCGGATGCTTGAAGTCCAGGCTGGTGAGTCCGGAGAACTCCGGATCCAGGTCGCCGCGGGCGCCGATCTCCAGGTGCTGGTTGTCCAGGCGGAAAAGGGAGCTGCGCACGTCCTCCTCGCGTGACCCGCGCCTGCCCTGGTTCACCAGCAGAGCGGGATAGAGCAGCATGCCCTTTTCGTGGGACCGCTCGCAGAGCACCTGCAACTGATCCAGCCCGGCCTCCAGCAACGAACTCGCGTTCTGTTGGGCGCGCTGGAAGACCACGTGGGGCCACTTGCGGACGTGGTGTCCGAACACCTCTCCCACCTTCGTATCGTGAAAAAAGGTGCGGCCGTCCGCCAGGCAAAAGTTGAGCACTTCCACCGAGGTTTCTACCAGCTCATCCACGGCAGCTTCCACCTCCTGTTTCTGAATGGGGGGCTCGTACATGTACATGAGGGGATGGCGGCTGTCGTGGTAGAACATAATGCGCGGCTTCTTCGGGGCGGCCCCCGACCGTGGCCGAATCGGATTGGCCGACGCCGCTGGGGCCAGCAGACCCGGAGCCAAACCTGCGGCCAGTGCGGTTCTCACGAAATCGCGTCGTTTCATCGAAGCCTCCTTGAGGGGTGGTTGGGATGAGTATGGCTGGGGTCCATTTCTATCAAACGCTCCAACCGGAGAAAAGCATTCCGTAGTGACCATGCGGGGAGTTCGCGGACACTTCGCCTGAGACTCGCCTTGTTTCACCCCCGAAGGACCCGCCGGCAAATCGAGACGGCACCGCCCGGGAGCGCGGGCGTCCCGCCCGCCTGCTATCCCGCTGGGTGCCGCTCAGTTTCCCTGCGATGAGGCACGCGGCCACCGTCACGGCGGGAGCGGCATAGGCCCGGTCGAAGCAGACCCCTGGCGCCGTCGCCGGTCGACCCGGGTCGAGGAAATGGGCGAGGCCTTGCCAGTGTTGTGCGGGCGGGACGCCCGCGCTCCCGGGGGGACTTCATCCCATGACATCGTCCCACCGAGGGAACCCCCTGATCAATGGGTGCAAGCCGCCTCTCGAGGCGCTATACTTGCCACCCTAAATCTAACTGGGAACCACGAGAGGCAAAGGCGCCGCGCCACCGGACCCCTGTCTCTTGAAGGCAGCGCAATGCCATGAAGTGTTGCAGCCGGCCCCTGGCCCGTATTCTTGCGATGGCCGCCGCCGGAACAGTCCTGATCTGGTGGGTCTTGAATCCCTCGGACGGGAGCCGGCTTTCGGCCGGTCTGCAGGCTGCCACGGAAGCGATCGGAGCCAAGTCGGAGTTGCGCCCGCGGCCTGCTTACCCGCCGGAAAAGGTGGTGCGCATCCAGATCGAGGCCCTGGGAGACAATGACCGGCCCCACCCGGATGCCGGAATTGAAATCACCTTCCGTTTCGCATCGCCGGCCAACAAGAAGGCCACCGGCCCCCTGCCGCGCTTTATCGAGATGGTGCACAATCCAGCTTACCGGCCCATGTTGAATCATGGCGGGGCCCGCTATGGTAAACTCAAGCGGGAGGGGAATCAGGCCTCCCAGACGGTCATCCTGAAGGCAGGGGACGGCAGCCGGGTGGGCTATCTGTTCCAGTTGTCACGGCAGTCCGAAGCTCCCTTCAAGGACTGCTGGATGACCGACAGCGTGATGCGTTTCGAGGTTCGAGAGGATTACCGGCAGGTCTGAACTCGGCTGCGGTCGCCGCCTTGCATCCGGCTGGCGACGGATGCCGGCCAACAATCCAATGCGAACGAAATTCCTTCCGGTTCTGGCCCTGATTGCCGGGCTCTCGAGTTCGGTGACCGCCGGCTTGGCCCAAGACAAGCCGCCGCTGTTCGAGTCCGTCCAGGCCATCCTGGCCGAGAACTGCCTGAGCTGCCACGGGGCGGCCCAGATGTCGGGCCTGGACCTGAGGCAGCGGGAATCCTTCCTGAAGGGGGGCTCCCGCGGACCGTCGCTGGTCCCGGGAAAGGCCGAAGACAGTCTTCTGTTCCAGGCCGCCGCCCACATCGGGGAGCTCCAAATGCCCCCGGAATCACCCCGCCTGCCCAAGGAGAAGCTGGACCTCATTCGTCAATGGATCGACTCGGGCGCCGTCTGGGAAGACAACAGCGACGACGCCGACCCGGCAGCGGAGGAGCCCGACTGGTGGTCGTTCCGCAAGCCGCGGCGCCCCACTTTGCCCCTGGTAGGCGGGAAGGAGTGGCAAGGAAACCCGATCGACGCCTTCGTGCTGGCCAAGCTGCGGGAAAAAGGGTTGCCCGCAGCGCCTCCCGCCGACAAGCGCACCTTGATTCGGCGCGCCTACTTCGACCTGATCGGCCTTCCCCCCACGCCGGAGCAGGTGGACCGCTTCCTCAAGGACGACTCGCCCCGAGCCTTCCAGTCGGTGGTGAACGAGTTGCTGGAATCTCCCCACTACGGGGAACGCTGGGGACGGCACTGGCTGGACGTGGTGCGCTATGCCGACTCGGCCGGGTTTGAAACCGATGCCTTCTTCCCCCATGCCTGGCGCTACCGGGACTACGTCATCAAGTCCTTCAACGAGGACAAGCCCTTCGACCGATTCCTCCAGGAGCAGATCGCGGCCGACGAGCTCTGGCCCAACAACCTGGACCTGGAAGGCACCTACGCCATCGCGGTGGAGAAGCTGCGGCAGCTGGAAGCCCGGGTAGGCACGGGGCTCTACGGGCTGGTGCCCCAGACGGGCGAATCCAAGATGGACGCCAGCCGGGAGCTCAATGAAATCCTGACCGACTGGGTCGACACCACCGCCTCGGCATTCATGGGGCTCACGCTGGGCTGTGCCCGCTGCCACGACCACAAGTTCGATCCCCTGTCCCAGAAGGACTATTACCGCTTCCAGGCCATCTTCGCGGGCAGCGACACCATGGAAATTCCGGTGGTCACCAAGCTTTCCATGTTTCACCGGTCCGAATCCTACTCGGGCTTCCTGACCCTGGCCGAGCTCCGCTGGACGCACCGACTATTGGAGAAGAAAGTCAGCCGGCGCGTGTTCGAAGCCAAGAAGGCGGAGTTTCCGGCGGAGGTGGTGCAAGCCTTCGCAATTCCGGACGACGATCGCACGCTGGAGCAGGAAAGGCTGGCCGCTCCCCTGGCCGAGGCCTTGAAGAAGTTGGGCGACCCGAACGGATTGACCCTTCTGGACCTGGAAAAGCACCTGACCCCGCAGGAAAAGGTCCAGCGCAAGGAACTCGTGGAAAAGCTGGGGCACGCCGTGCTGAAGGTGCCGACCACCGAAGCCTCCCACCAGACCCATTACGACGCCCTGTTCGACATCCCCAAGGCGGTGGTCATGGGCCATCGCCAAGCCGAGCTGGTTCCGGCGATCCACGTCCTGGATCGGGGGGACCTGGGCAAAAACCTGGAGAAGGTGGAACCGGGGCTTCCTCGCATCCTGGCCAACGGAATGGACCTGGAGCAGCCTGCCTCGGAGCTGGCGGTTCCGCGGTCGCGGGCCAAGCTGGCCCTTTGGCTGAGCCGCCCCGACCATCCCCTGACCGCGCGAGTGCTGGCCAACCGCCTCTGGCAGTGGCATTTCGGATCGGGCATCGTGAGCACACCCAACGACTTCGGGCGAATGGGAGCCGAGCCCAGCCATCCGGAACTTCTGGACTGGCTGGCGACCGAGCTGGTGCGCAGGGGCTGGAGCCTCAAGTCGATGCACCGTCTCATCATGGCCTCCCAGGCCTATCGGAGGAGCAGCCAATACTCCGACCCGGCCGCGGCCCTGGCCGACCCCAAAAATCTCTACCTGTGGCGCATGAACCGGCGCCGCCTGGAGGCCGAGGCCCTGTGGGACGCCCTCCATGCCGCCGCCGGGACCCTCAACCGGAAGCTGGGCGGGCGGTCCTTTTGCCCGACGCCGGAGGAAGGGGACCTCTCGGGCAAGAACTGGATCCGGGTCTACGCCGACCCGGAGGAGCAGAATCGCCGGGCGGTCTACATCCTGGTGCAGCGGAATTTCGGATTCCCCATGTTCGAGACCTTCGACACACCCGATCCGGCCGTAAGCTGTTCGGTGCGCGAAGTCACCACCGTGCCTCCCCAGGCCCTCTTTTTCCTGAACGACAAGATGGTCTTCAGCCAGGCCCAGGCCTTTGCGGCCCGCCTGATCCGCGAGGTCGGGGACAATCCGTCCGGCTGGATCCGCCAGGCCTGGCGCGTTGCCCTGGGACGGGGACCCACCGCCAAAGAGCAGGACGAGGCCGCAACGCTGCTGGAGTCGCTGACGGAATCGGAGGTCAATGCCGGAAAGCCCGACTCGCTGGCCGAGAAGGGTCAGGCTCGCACCCGGGCCCTCACCCAGTTGTGCCTGGCCGTCTTCAACCTGAGCGAGTTTTCCTACGTGGACTGACAGTCCTTGTTAAACCCGGCCGCCGGCTGTTACCATGTCGGGTACGAGGAGCCAATTCCAATGGATCACAGTTGCTGCAACCGGCAAATGACCGTCAGGTCTCGGAGGGAGTTTCTGACCACCTCCGGCTTCGGCTTTGGAGGCCTGGCCCTGGGCTACCTGCTGAATCGTGAACAGGCCCTGGGGAACGTTGTGTCGTCCGCGCCCATCGATCCACTGGCTTCCCGGACGCCGCACTTCCCGGCCAAGGCCAAGAGTGTCATCTGTCTGTATATGAAGGGTGGCCCCAGTCAGATGGACAGCTTTGACCCCAAGCCCCTGCTGAGCCGGCTTGACGGTCAGCCCATCCCGCCCAGCTTCGTCACCAAGGACCTGGACTTGCAGTTCGTCAAGGTCGAGGACATGAAGCTGCTGGGGTCCCGGCGGACCTTCCGCCCGTATGGGCAATCGGGCCTGGAGATCTCCGACTTGTTCAGTCGGTTGGGCCAACACGCCGACGACCTGGCGGTGATCCGATCCTGCTACCACGACTCCTTCATCCACGGGCCCGCCATGAGCGTCATGCTGACGGGATCGGTCCGGCTGGGGCATCCCAGCGTGGGAGCCTGGGTGGTTTACGGCCTCGGCAGCGAGACCGAGAACCTGCCCGCCTACGTGGCCATGTCGGAGGGAGCCGGCGTCTCCACCAAGGCGGTCTATGGAGCCGGGTTCCTTCCCGCAGCCTACCAGGGCACCTTCATGCGGACCGAGGGGAATCCCCTTCGGAACCTGACGCCCCCCATCGATCCCGGAAACCAGCGAAAGATCCTGGACCAGGTGGGCCGCTGGAACCAGAGGCACCTGGACCAGGAGCGGCAGGACGACTCCCGCCTGGCCGCCCGCCTGACCAACTACGAGCTGGCTTTCCGCATGCAGACGGCAGCCCCCGAGCTGATCGACATCGCCGGCGAACCGGAACACGTTCGACAGTTGTACGGGTTGAATTCCGAAACCACGGCCAAGTTCGGGCGCATGTGCCTGCTGGCGCGGCGGATGGTCGAGCGGGGCGTCCGCTTCATCCAGCTCTACAAGAGCGGCTGGGACGGTCATACCGAGAACGATCAACTACACGTGGGCAGCGCCGCCAAGATCGACCAGCCCATCGCCGGCCTGATCGCCGACCTGAAGCAGCGCGGATTGCTGGACAGCACCCTGCTGCTCTGGACGGGCGAATTCGGCCGCACTCCCATCAACCAGGGAAAGATGGGCCGGGACCACAACCCCTACGGCTTCACCACCTGGATGGCCGGAGGCGGGATCCGCGGCGGCAAGGCCATCGGCGCCACAGACGAGCTGGGCTTCCGGGCCGTCGAGGACCGGGTGCACGTCCACGATCTGCATGCCACCATCCTTTCGCTGCTGGGTCTGGACCACGAGAAGCTGACCTACTTCTTCGAAGGCCGCAACCGACGGCTCACCGACGTCGGCGGACAGAACGACCTGTCCGGTAAGCTGGTCGCCGGTTGAACCCGGCAGCGCAAACGCGCCGCCGCCTTCGGTTCCAAGGCCGAACAAGCTCCCATCGCCCATTGCCCCTGCCGCCCAAGGCTTTTGGAGGCCGACTTCCCGCCGCCTCCCCGGACGGGATTTTCAGGTTCAAGGGAGAGGCGCCGGGGCTCCGCCCGTTCTTGAGACGTCCGCCATGCCGGTAACGATACTTCTCCTGCTTTGGCTCTTTCCCCTGGGCGCCGTGGCCCAGGAGGCGCCGCCGACTTACAAGGGAAGCCTCCGCCTGCCGCTGGAGCTGCAGACCCGGCAGGGTCAACCGGTGCCAAAGGGGAAAGTGGACCTGGAGGTACGACTCGAGCAAAAGACCTGGCTACTGTTCTCCCAGGGGGAGCAGGCCTTGGCCCGCGTGGAGGGAAAGGTTCTGGAAGACGACGCCCAGGACCTGCCGGGCGCGGTTCCCCTGTTGGGCACCGTATTTCTGCAGGCCTCGGCCGTGCCCCTTCGCAGCGACTTCGACCGGCGCTACAGCAAGACCGGAAAACCGCAATACCGCGAAGAGAGCTACGACTGGAGAGGCACCCTCAGGGTGCACCGCCCGCTGAACCCGCGGAGCCGGGAGGTCTACTTCGTCTTTCACGAACGCGGCCAGGACGAAAGGCACCGGCGCATTCAGTTCACCTTGCTTCGAACGGGAAGTGCGGAGTGAGCAATGCAGGGAGGAGTGGGCAAAGGCGGAGCAGCTAGCTAACCGCGTTCTTCGACCTCGAATACCAAGATTATTCCACGCGGACCCTTATTGGTCCCGACACGCAGCGAGTCCACCCGACCGAGTGACCACACCGCTCGAACATCCTTCTTCAGGGCGTCAGGGTCAAACCTGTCTCCGGGCCTGGTTTCGATCTTCGAGGCGATAAGCGCCTTCAAAGACTCGGGATCGCCGACAAATTTCCCGCAGATCTCGATACTCTCGACGACCATCTTGTCCGGCGGGTCTCCCGGCTCTAGGTTTGGGTGAGACCGACACGTCTCCGATACCGGGGTCGAGGCCTCGGCGGTCATTGGGACGATCCTGCCTAATCTCGCCCTCTCCATCTGGAGAATCTCTTCAATCCGTCCCAGACCCTTTTTATCGGCCTCCCGTACCAGAAAGGACCTGAACGCCGCAACACGACGGCGCTTGGCGGCCATACTTCGCCACGATTCGCTCCGATCGGGCCACACCTCGCTGTAATTCGGCCACCATTCGACACCAGGACTCCGCTCGCCTGGCGTTTCTACGAAATCCAATCTGACTTCGATGCGCTCAATTCCAGCGGGCATCCCAAGGGTTGCTTCGCTGGGTATTTCTATAGTACTTCCCGGCAAATATGGCTCCCCTCCCATGGATTCTTCGTTTCCAAAAGGACGTGTATCCGTGGTGACTGTCGCACTCGTCTTCCCGCCTGAACGACCGTGAACCGTCCAACGTACCTTAATAGCGGTCACAGGTTCGTCCGAAATGTTCCGGAACACGCTCACCAGATCCGTCAGGGTCGAGGTCGAATCCTGACTAAAGGTCGTGGTCACATATTCGACCGGCGCTGGAGTCGTCCCGTGAGACACGAACTGGACTTCAGGTTGTTCGGCTGCCTCAGGTGAAGAAGGTGTCAGAAAGACCATTCCGATCAGCACAAGACACCCAGTCAATGCCCACGAACCTCTCATATTCATGATTGCCCCCGGGGTTGGTTCATAACCCATGGTTGCATCATTCCTCGCCCAGGTCAAAGGCGACGAACTTTTCTCTGTTGCGGACGTAGAGGATGTCCCCGACCAGGGTGGGCGGCGTCCAGCAGTTGTGCTGCAGTGGCTGAGCCTGGACCAGGACTTCGATCCCCTCTTCGGCCGGCTCGGCCAGGGCCAGGGTGCCGTCTTCATCCAGGATGATGAACTTCCCGTCGGCGTAGAGCAGGGTTCCCTTGGCGAACCCCCGATGCCGCCAGACCACCTCGCCGTCGGAGACGCGGATGGCGGTGAGAAAGGCCGGCCCGAAGTCGCCGCTGAAGCCGTAGGCCAGGCCGTCCAGGCGAACGACGTTGCCGTGGTGCACCCGCATCCGCTTGGTGAACCACAGCTCTTCCACCGAGGTCCTGCCGTTGCGGCGAGTGAGCTCGAGGGCCCGGCTTCCCCCGGAGTAGGCGGTGGAGAGGAACAGGCGGTTGTCCTTTCCCCAGACCGGGGTGCTGACGGTGAGGCCTCCGGCCAGGCCGTGGGTGTGGCTCCAGAGCAGTTCCCCGGTCTCGGGATCGACACCCACCACCTGCTGAGCCATCATGCCCACAAACTGGTCCTGCCCATCCACGTTGATCAGGATGGGGGAGGAATGGGAACGCTTGAAGTCGTGACGGGCCCAGACCACCCGGCCGTCTGCGGCGTTGAAGGCCATCAGGCCGGACCCGGGACCTCCCACCAGGCAGAGGACCAGGTCTCTGTAGGCAACGGGGCTGGAGGAGAACCCCCGGCCCATGGAGGTGCTTCCGAAATCCCGAGCCAGATCGTGCGACCACAGGACTTTCCCGGTCTCCTTCTTCAGGCAGTGAAGGTTGCCGTTCCAGCCGATGGTCACCACCCCCTCCCGGGTCAGCACGGGGGTGGCCTGTGGACCCACGCCATATTTGCGGTGGGTGTTGTCCTGCTTCGCCGTGATGGGCGCCGGATAACGGTGCTCCCAGAGCGTGCGGCCCGTCGCGGGCTCCAGGGCAGCTACCACCTCGTCTTTCTCCTGCCGGTAAAAGGCATAGAGGCGCGCTCCGTCTGCCAGGATGGCGGAATAGCCGTCTCCCAGCTCCCGGCTCCAGAGTCGCGGAGGTCCCTCGGCGGGCCAGGAGGTCGAAAGACCGGCGGTCCGGACCTTGAAGTCACCGCCGGGGCCGCCCCAGCCGGGCCATCCCCACGAGGGGTGGATGGTGCAGCCGGCGGTCCACAGGAAAGCGGCGGCCGCGGCCCACAGCCACAGTCTGGAGGGCAGGCGACGGCAAGTTAAGGATTTTCGTGCCTCTGGAAGCTTCATCATTCCTTCGTGTCCCTTCTTCGTTTTTAGTGTCCCTTCGTGGATATCTCTCTTATTTCAATGCTTGCTGGTCTTTGGCATGTCGCCTCGCCAGGCTTGCGGGAACTTGTACAGTCCCCCCGTCAACACTCATGGATCCCCACGGATTCCGCGGTTTCCACCACCTTGCTCCAGATGTCCTCCGCGATGGGGATGCCCTCCCGTTCCCGTCGGGCCTGCGTCTCGACCTCGGGGTCTCCCGGAACCCGCACCTCCTTGAACCCGGGCGCCGGGGGTACCGACCGCACCCGCTGCTGCATCTGGTCGGCGCGCTTGGCGAAGGTCGGGTAGGACTGGAACAGGTCGGCTCGAAAGACCAGAAGGGTGTCTCCCTGGTGGCGCAGCACCTCGTCTGAGGTCTCGGGGTCGGCATAGGAATCGGAGCCCAGCAGGATTCGGCTCAGAAACTCGGCCGCCAGCATGATGGCCCAGCCCTTGTGCTGCCCGAAAGGGGTGTGGCCGCCCCCGTCGAAAAAGTCGGCCGGGTCGGTGGTGGGCCGGCCTTCCTTGTCAACGATGCAACCAGGAGGGAGCGACTCTCCGCGGCTGTAGGCGTTGTCGACCTTGACTCCCGAGATGGCCGATGTGGCGAAGTCGGCCACCATGGGCGGTTCGTCCCCCGCGGGGATTCCCAGGGCAATGGGATTGGTGTGCAGCAATCGGCGGCTGCCTCCGTAGGGCATCACCTTGGGCTGGTTCTGGCTGAAACCTCCCACCCAGACCAAGGAGATCATCTTCTCGGCGGCGGCCATTTCCGCGTAGTGCCCCAGGCGTCCGATGTGGTGGGCCTGGACCAGGCCCACCAGAGCCACCTGTTCCCGCTCCGCCTTGCGGATGGCGGTCTCCATGGCGAACCGGGCTGCCACCTGCCCGAACGTCCAGTGACCGGAGATCAGGGCCGTGTTGGGCTTTTCCTCGAGAATCCCGGGCTTTTGCGCGGCGGCGAGCTGACCGGCGCGGATGGCCTTCACGTATCCGGGAATGTGCCAGATGCCGTGGGTGTCGACTCCCTTCAGGTTGGCCAGCACCAGGTGCTCGGCAACCTCCTGGGCGTTGGACCGGTCGGCGCCGGCGGCTGACAGGATTTGGCAGGTGAGCTGGCGGATAGCCTCCGCCGTTCGAATGATCATGTTGGTATCCTGCCTCAGAAAAAGGACGGGGGCAAAACGACTCCACGGCCCTGCCAGCCTACCGAATCAAGCCGGCCTGAACGGCCAGTCCAAAGAGCACGCATCCCATGATCACCCCGGCCGAAGCCAGCAGCAGCACCGCCACCGGCCGGCTCATTCTCAGTGGCTTCTCGGTGCGGAAGGCCAGCCAGCAGATGGCGATGGTGGCCAGGGGCGTGCCCATCACGCCGATGATGTAGTGGCTGATCAGCACCATCAGGGCGGGCCGGGTGGGGACCAGCAGATAGAGGGTGAGCACCGACACCAGAAAGGCGGTCTGGACCACCTGCTGCGATCCTCGCACGGCCTGGGGGCGACTTCGGTCGACCAGGCCCAGGCTGCACAGAAAATCGGTGATGATCCTGCCGTTGACGGCGGTGGCCGCCAGCAGGGTGGAAAGCAGGGTGGCCATGGCGCTGACCAGGAAGATGCTCTTGGACCAGGGGCCGTAGCTCTCGGTAAAGATGGAGGAAATCTGGTCGACCACCCCGATGCCCGCCGGCGTCATGCCCAGGGGGAAGAGAATGGCCGCTCCCAGGATGAAGTAGGCCGCCGTCACCACCGTGGCCAGCAGGGTGGCCAGGCCGGCATCCACTTTGAGCATTCGGATCCAGCCCCGCGCCCGTTCCACCCAGCCCTCGGAATCCCGCGGCCCCAGATGTCTGCCGTAGCCCTTCTCCAGCACCCAGTAGGGGTAGACCACCAGTTCCGAACCGGAAACCCCCAGGGCGCCGATGAGGCTGATAACGGCAAAGGCCGCCAGGCGAACGTCGGTACCTCCCAGGGAAAAGCCCAGGCCTGACCACAAGTCAGCTCCGCTCACCCGAAAGGGCGTGCCCTGAAGCATGACCAGGCCCAGCAGCGCCGAGACGCTCAGCAGCAGGGCCAGGGCGATCAACATCTTCTCCAGCCGCCCGTAGATGCCTCGCCAGAGCAGCAGTTGGACCCCGGCGACCACAACCACCGCCCAGATTTGAACCGATCCGATGGCGTCGGAGGAGAGCGGCCGGATCCCGTGCATCAGGCCCGCCATGGCTCCCACCAGCCCCGAGGAGCCCACCTGGGCCAACAGCCATCCCAGCATGAAGGCCCACACCAGCCAGGACGTGTTCCGCAAACGGGGTCCGGGGAAGGGGCTCAGAGCCTGGAAGACGGTCCGGTTGTGGACCAGGCAATAGCGGCCCACCTCGACCTGCAGAAAGTACTTGATCATGCAGGACAGCAGCACCGCCCACAGCAGCACGAAGCCGAAGCGGGCCGCCTGCAGCGGCGTGTTGATCAGTTCGCCCGAGCCGATCACTCCGGCCGCCAGCACGATCCCCGGTCCCACGGCAAGCAGCATCGGCCAGGGCCTCACCGGTGCGTTTCTGATAGGAGAATCGGTACTCATGGGGGAAGGTTGTGGTGCGGCAAGCTTGCCGGCTCAGGCTTTGTCGGGTCGCATGCGCTGTTTCAATGCATCCAGGCTGAAGCGGTTTTCCACCAGGTCGAAGAACTCCGCCTCCTCATCCTGCACCTGCCGGGCCGCGTCCGCCAGGGAATCGACGGCCACCTCCGGGATAGTGATCAGGCCACTCTCGTCTCCGTGCAGCAGATCGCCGGGGTGGATGGTGAGGCCGGCCACGGTCACCGGGGTGTTGAAGCTGAGGTAGGCCGGATACCCGTGGGAAGCCACCCAACCGGCGGAGAAGACCTGGAACTCGGGAGTCCTGCGGGCGATTCCGCTCTTGTCCCGCGCGTTGACGTCGGTAACGATGCCGACGCCGCCCAACTTGTCCAGAACGCAGCAGAACATGTCCCCGATGACACAGCAGCGCTCGCGTTCGTGGCCACTGTGCTGGATCACCATGACGATGGGTCGGGGAGCGGCCTCCAGCGCTTCCAGCAGTTCGTCGACCCGAGGCGGCCTGCGGTCGCCCGGAGTGGTGCTGTCGGCGGTTGCCGTGACCGCGTAGCCGACCATGGGTTCGAGCTGGGGAAACTGGCAGGTGATCCGGTTGGAGGCAAAGCCGGTGGCACGGTCCCTCAGGGCCAGCTTCTCGATGGCGTTGGAAACCGTGGCCGTATCGAAGGCTCGCAGGGCCTGGAGCACTTCCGGCGAATGGCGCGAATTGGGGGACATGGGGTCTCCTGGATCTTCATCAAACTCGCCGAGCGAGCTCAGACGGCCTTGGCGATTCTCTCCTGCAAGGACGCCATTTTCTCCATCTGCTTCATGAAGTCGATGGTGCCGGTGAGAGCGGTCTTCCAGTCGGGCTTGCAGGGAACGCTGTCGAGTGAAATGTAGCCCGAGAAGTTCATGGCGTTGAGGGTCCGCACCACATCCAGAAAGTCGATGTGACCGGTCCCGGGCGTCTGCCGGTTGTTGTCCGCCAGGTGGATGTGCATGAGCCGGTCGCCGGCCTCCCGCAGGGCGTCGTTCAAGGGGCCGTCTTCCATGTTCACGTGGAAGAAATCGGCCAGGACTCCCAGGTTGGGGGCGTCAATCTCGTCCACGATTCCCTTGCCTTCAACCAGGCTGTTGAGGAAACCGGCGTACCCTTCGAAGCGGTTGATGGGCTCGATGGCGATATCGACGTTCCGCTCGGCCGCATACTCGGTGATCTCCCGGGTGGACTCGATGAAGTTGGCCCGAAGCAGGTGGATCGGCGTCTTGGTCACGGGGTACTCGGACTGTGCCGGCGAGGCCACGATCTCGAAGACGGGAGGATCCTCGAAGGTCGCCGCCAGGTCCACGCTTTTCTTGGCATAGTCCACGCCGTGGCGCCTCTCCGTTTCGTCGGTGGAGGCCAGGTCCCGGACCTCGCCCGCGTGCCAGGGCGCCCAGGCGCCGATCAGGGCAGGAACTTTCAGGCCCAGCGAGAAGGCCATTTCCTTGACCTGGTTGAACCGGCTGGCCTCGATGCGATCCGGCTCGGCATCCAGATCCACCCCGTCATAGCCCGCTTCGGCCACCGCTTCCAGCACTTCCCGCGGCTTCTCCCAGACATTGCCGCCGGTGGACGCCAGTGTGCATAGAATCACCGAATACTTGTGCCCCATGGTTCAACCTCCGCTCGCTTCAGACGGGTCTGCGACCTATCCTCGTGTCCTCCTGCCCTTGGCCCGCCGGTTCTCCGGCCGCCACGGCAGTCTAATCGAAAGGCCAGCGTCCTTCAAGGATTGGCAGGAGGAGGGACAAGCCTCTGTCGACAAAGAAGGGCCCAAGGTAGCTTCGATCCAATTGTTGCCCATTATCCGTGCGGTCGCTTCGCTCACAGGGACTCGGTCTTGGGACAGCAACCTCGAGGTCCCGGGGCGGTTGTTCAAACGGCAGACAACTCACGCCGATACCGGTGCTTTTTCAGCGCCTATGCGCGGGTGAACGTGGATCTGCACGTCTACGTGCTGGCCGAGCTTGTAGAGCACGGTCATCAGACGGTCAATGGTGAAACGGTCAAGCTGCACGTTGCGAATACGGGTAAAGTCCGCGTGACTGACACCTGTGCGGTTCTCGGCCTTGCGCGTCGAAAGCCCTTCATCGTCAAGAATACCGATGATTCTGGCGGCTAGAAGTGCCTTGGTCTGCTGTACGTCGGCGTCAGCGCGGCCGAAGTCACGAAAGACACTGCCGCTGCCGTGCACCAACTCAAGATCGTCGTCTGTTTTGCTCACTGCCGTAACTCCTTCTTCAAGCGGCTGAGCCGTTCGCGGATGAGATCGATATCCTGCTTAGGGGTCTTTACGCCCTACCTCGCCTTTTTCTGGAAGGCGTGTAGAACCCAAATCCGCCCCTTGAATTGCAGAGCGTAAACCGTCCGATACGCATCGGTACGGTACTTGAGAGCCACCTCAAATACACCGGACCCGAGACCCTTCAGCGGTTTGGCGATGTCGGCCTTGCGGCCTTCGGCCGCGACCGTCAGCACCCGCAAGATCTTTTCCTGCGCCCCATTGGGGAAGCCGTCGAAAACCTTGCGGGCCGCCTTGATCCAAGAGATCGGCCGGGTATTTCTGCTTTGCATGGGATATGGTGGCAGATATGTCACCAGAGATCAAGTCGGGCTCTCTCTCTATTTCAGACCGCCCTGGCTGTGACCCACACCCCCAACCTGGCAACCGTCCGGAGGGTTGCGATAAACTGCCTCTCGGGCGGAATGGAGGAGCATGGCCGTGAAAAGAGGAATCATCCTGGCTGGTCTCTTGTGCTGGTTGCCGGCGCCGCTGGAGCGGCTGCCGGGGCACGGGGTGCTGGGCCGGGTGGCCGAAGCCAGGCGGATCTACCAGCAACTGCGCCTGGATTGGAAGCGGGAAGCGTCCCAAAGGGCAGGGAGTCGGTGAAGGCTGCGAAGGGGGCTCCGCTTGGGTTCCTGCTTGCCCTCGACCGGGTGTTGCCTGTAGCCTAACTCATTGGAAACGGAGGAAAACATGCTGAGCCCAGAGCAGGTCCGCCAATACCGCACCGACGGCTTCACCGTCTGCCAGGGGTTTTTGCCCGAAGGGGAGGTCGACCGATTCAGGGGAGAAATCGAGGGTATCTGCGCCGGGAACACCCTGGCGAACCACGACAGCACCCTGATGGAAATGGAACCGGCCCAGCTCCCCGAGGGGAACCGGGTGAGGCGCATCTACCAGCCCTGCCACCACTTTCCGGAATTCGGGCGCCTTTCGTATTCGGACAGGCTGCTGGACTGTGTGGAGCAGCTTCTGGGGCCCGACCTGCTGATCCAGTACAGCAAGATCAACATGAAGCCCGCCGACGTGGGCTCGGTGGTGGAGTGGCACCAGGACCTTTCCTACTATCCTCTGACCAACCGGGACTCGTTGGCGGTCCTGTTCTATCTGGACGATGCCAGCCAAAGCAACGGCTGCCTGAAGATCATCCCGGGCCGCCACACCGGGCCCTTGCTGAGCCACACCCGGGACGGCCTCTTCCAGGGACGGGTTACCGAACACGTGGATGGATCCGGGGCGGTGTCTGTGGAGGGCGGAGCCGGAACCGCCATCTTCATGCACTGCATGGCTCCCCATGCCTCGGCGCCCAACACCTCTTCCCACCAGCGGCGAACGCTCATTCTCAGCTATCGGGCTGCCGACGCCTTCCGCATTTACGACGGCCAGAACACCGCCACCAGCGAGGCCTATGTCCGCCTGGTCCGGGGGCAGCACCGCAGTGTGGCCCGCTTTACCATGAACGAGTTTCCCATTCCCACCTATGAGGGAAAGTTCGTCTCCCTCTACGACCTTCAGGACAAGTCCCGCCAATCCGAAGTCGAGCAGGAGTCCATTGGATAGCCAAGGGTTTGTCGGCGATCATCGCGCCATGCAGTCCCCTTCGGGTGCTGCTTCCGGGGCTACTTGCTGCCGCCGCCTTCGCGGCTCGACTGGAATCCCCGGACTGCCCCCCGGGAAAATATTCCAATAAACAAGCACCTTCCCCCTTGCAGCATTGCGAGTTCGGTGAGAGCTGCGAAGCTGCGGTTGAGGTGGGTTACCCGGCAAGACGCCACCTACGGGCCATCCTTATAGAGCTGCGTAGCTGCGGCTCAGGGTAGCCCCGGGTGTCAACCCGGGGTCGTATGGGTTCCGTGCCAACCTAGCCGCGAATGCGGCGCATAGAAAGCACCCCTCCCGGAAAGCAATGCCTCCACAAAAAAGTAGGGGACGCCGAGTTTACCCCCTCCGGCTCGACTCCGGACCGTGCGACGGCGCGACTCAGAGAAAACTTTCCAGATACTTCAGGGGTTGAGGCGACAGCAGCAGTTGGTCCAGGTGGTATTGCCAGCAACACTCGGTGTCGGTGGACTCGAATTCCACTCGGCAACGGGAACAGTGGACCAGGGCCACCCAATGGTGGGGGTCGCTGCCGAAGAAGGCTTCGGCGAACTCTTCGGATAGCAGGATCCGGTCGGGGTGGTTGAACAGCCAGCTCTTGTTATCCAATCGGGAGGCGTTGACCCGGACCGTTCCCTGGTGGAGGATCGCCCCGTCGTAACGATAGCCCATGTCCCGGATGCCCAGCCAACCCTGGGCCACGGCCCGATCGACGGCCTTGATCAGGATCTCTCTTTCGGTCATGACCTGCGAGGGGGGAGAGCCCGGAGGGAGGAATCAGGCGGAGCCGGGCTCAGCGGCTCACGCCATGATCTTGTTCGCGACCACGCCGTGGACATCGGTCAGGCGAAAATCGCGGCCGCCGTGGTGGTAGGTGAGGGCCTCGTGATCCAGGCCGAGCAGGTGGAGGATGGTGGCATGCAGGTCGTGAATGTGCATGCGATCCTCCACGGCGTGATAGCCGAATTCATCGGTGGCGCCGTAGGTGGTTCCGGGCTTGACCCCGCCGCCGGCCATCCACATGGTGTATCCGTAGGGGTTGTGGTCGCGGCCGTCGTGCTGGGCGAAGGGCGTGCGTCCGAACTCGCCTCCCCACACCACCAGCGTATCCTTCAGCAACCCGCGGGCCTTGAGGTCGGTCAACAGTCCGGCGATGGGCCTGTCCACCTCGCGGGCGTTCTGGGCGTGCAGCCGCGCCAGATCGCTATGCTGGTCCCACTTGTAGCTGTGCCAGCATCGCACCACCCGCACACCCCTCTCCACCAGCCGGCGTGCCAGCAGCAACTGCCAGCCGTAGTCATGGGTGCGCTTGTCGTCCAGACCGTAGAGCTTCTGGGTTGGTTCCGATTCCCCCTTGATATCCAGGATCTCCGGGGCGTCCATCTGCATGCGGAAGGCCAGTTCGAATGACTGAATGCGGGCCTCCAGCTTGGGATCGAAATCGTTGTCCAGGGCGTTGCGCCGGTTGATCTTCTGCAGCATCTCCAGCTCGTAGCGCTGCTGCTCCGAGGTCAGGTTTCCGCTGGTCAGGTGCTCGATGGGGTTGTCCTGAATATCCGGCACCTTGACCGTGTCGTTGCCGATGGGAGTCCCCTGATAGGCGCCCGGCAGAAAGCCGGAATGCCAGTTCCTGGCCCCGCCGTGGTAATAGGAGGGCTTGATTTCGATATAACCGGGCAGATTCTGGTTCTCGGTCCCCAGGCCGTAAAAGATCCAGGACCCCATGCTGGGCAGGGTGAAGTTGAGCGTGCCGGTGTTGAGCTGGAGCAGGGCCGCCCCATGGTCCACCCCCTCGCCCACCATGGAGCGAATCACGCACAGCTCGTCGGCGTGGGCTCCCACGTGGCGAAAGAGATCGCTGACCGGAATGCCGCTCTCACCGTAGCGGCGAAAGGCGAAGGGCGACTTCATCAGGCCGCCCAGATCCTCGGTAGAGAACTGGAGCGACAGCTTGAAGGGGATGGGCTTGCCGTGATCCCTGTCCAGCCGGGGCTTGGGGTCGAAGGTGTCCACCTGGGAAGGGCCGCCGTGCATGAATACGAAGATGACCCGCTTGGCCCGGGGGCTGAAGTGGGGAAGCTTGGGAGCCAGTGGATTGCGAGGCGCGGAGCCGGCCAGCAGGCCGGCGTCCTGCGCCAGCAGGGCCTGCAATCCCAGAGCTCCGAATCCGCAGGCCGTTCGGCGCAGCATGGCCCGCCGGGAAATGGGTCGGGATGGGAGATTCATGGTTCCCTCAGTTGACAAAGTTGAACTCGTTGGAGGTCATCAGAATCCGGCAGAGGCTCTGCCAGGCGTCCAGACGGGAATCTTCGTCCTTCCCCGTCCCTGCCGGATAATTCCGCAGGTAGGCGAGTGACTCCTCCACCTCCTGGGGCGTGGGCAGCCGGGTCAGGGCAATCAGGTAGGCCCTGCGAACACGCCCGGAATCCTCCCCCTCATCGCCCACCGTCAAATGTTTGGCCAGGGAGCGCGACCGATCGGCCACGTTCTCGCTGTTCATCATGTAGAGCGCTTGGGTGGCCACGTTGCTCTCGGTCCGCCTGGCCGAACTCAAGGAGCTGTTGGCGAAGTCGAACAGCTTCATCACACCGGGGATCTTGTTGCGAATGACCGGAACGTAGAGGCTGCGCCGGCGGGTTTCGTTGGGATGAAAGGCCTGTTCCGGACCCTTCTGGGCATAGTCCATTTTCCGGGAGGCCAACGACCCTCCTAGGGTCAGGTCCAGGGAACCGTCCAGCGCCAGGAAGGCGTCCCGCATTTCCTCCACCGAGAGCCGGCGGCGTCTGGCTCGGGACCATAGCCGATTGTCCAGGTCCGATTCCATGGTCTTGGGAGAGGCCTGGCTGCTCTGCTGGTAGGTGTTGGACAGCAGCAGCATCCGGTGCATGGCCTTGAGGGACCATCCGCTCTCAACCAATCGGCGCGCCAGGTAGTCCATCAACCGAGGATGGGTGGGTCTCTCGCCGGTGGTGCCGAAGTTGTTGGGAGTGCGCACCAGGCCCTCGCCGAAGTGCCATTGCCAGATGCGGTTGACCATCACCCGGCTGGTCAGGGGATGGTCTGCTCGGGTCAGCCACTCGGCCAGCTCCCTGCGCCCGCTGCCTTGAGTGATCGGCGTCTGCCGGCTTCCGGCCAGCACCACCGGGAACTGCTTGGCCACCGGATCGCCAGGAGTCTGGTAACTGCCACGGACGAACACCCTCTGGTCGACCGGTTCCCCCTCGGCCACGGCGGAAGCCAGGGGTGGCTCCGGAGGCGAGGACTCCTCCAGAAGCTCCACCTCTTTTCTCAGTTCGCCGATGCGGTCCCGTGTCTCCTTGGGCAGCAGCTCTTCCTGATCCTCTTCCTGAATCCCGAAGGGTCCGCTGTCCGCCTTGGTCCCCTCGGCCTTGGGAGGAGGACTGATCACCGAGTTGAAAAAGCGACCCTCCACGGTGATGAACTCGTCAAAGAAGGCCGGTTTCTTGCGGGGGGCCTTGCCCTCCCGAACGGCCACCTCCACCTTCTGCTTCCATTGACGCAGGCGCTGGTGCCACCCTCCGGACAACCTGTCGAAGAGATCCTGGTATTCCCCTGCCACCCTGGCGAGTTCGGAGGACTCGGCCCGGTGCCACTTCTCCAGGTAGGGACGAAAAGCGTTGCCCGGTTGGAGGTATTCGATCCAGCGCTGCAGCAGTTGCGGGTCCAGATCCTCCGCTTCCGCCACCTGCTTCAGGGACTCACCTTGCCCGTAGACACGCCGGGCCGCCAACATGTATTCGGCCAGAAGGGGATAGAGCTTTTCCTCGAGATTCCCGGCGACCCCGGTCAGCACCAGTGCCTCGATCAGTGACTCCCGCCCCTTGATCTTGTCCTGGTGGCTCCGGTAGCGCTGGTGGACCTCCTTGGGAACCAGGGGCTCGAAGTAGAACTTGGACACGAAGGGCGGCTTCTTGTCGGGCGGTATGAGGACGCCGAAGCTGCGGGTGCTGGCGAAGATGGAAGCCAGGGAGTAGTAGTCCTTGGTCGAAATCGGGTCGAACTTGTGGTCGTGGCAGCGAGCACACGCGATGGTCAGTCCCAGGAAGGCCTTGGAAAGAGTGTCGATCTGCTCGTCCACCAGGTCGTAGACCATCTTGGTCTTGTCCTGCTGGGCGATGGCGCGGGGGCCGATTGCCAGAAACCCGGTCCCCAGCACGGCCCGAACGTTGGGGTGCCCCGGTCGGCCGGAGGGATAGAGGTCGCCTGCGATCTGGTCCTTGACGAATCGATCGTAGGGAAGGTCCCGATTGAAGCTGTCGACCACGTAATCCCGGTAGCGCCAGGCATAGGGCATGGTGATGTCTTCGTCGAGGCCGCTGGAATCGGCGTAGCGGGCGACGTCCAGCCAGTGGCGGCCCCAGCGTTCGCCGTAGCGGGGCGAGGCCAGCAGGCGGTCCACCAGCCGGGCGAAGGCCCCGGGAGCCCTGTCGCCGACAAACTGCTCGATTTCCTCCTCGGTGGGGGGCAGGCCGTGAAGGTCGAACTTGGCCCGGCGGAGCAGCATCAGCTTGCCGGCGCGGGGCGCCGGGTCCAAGCCTTTTTCCTCCAGCTTGTGCAGCACGAAGGCATCCACCGGCGTCCGAACCCAGCCCGGATTACGCACCTCAGGCGCCTCGGGGTCGCCCAACGCCTGAAACGACCACCAGTTGGAAATCCCGTTGGAACCATGAGGATCTTCCTCCCAGGGAGCGCCCGCCCGGATCCATTCTCTCAGGACCTCCACTTCATCCGGCGAGAGAGCGCCGCCCACCGGCATTTTCAACTCTCCGGACTGAAGGACAGCCTGGTAGAGCAGACTCTCTTCCGGGTGCCCGGGAACGATGGCGGGACCGCTGTCGCCGCCCTTGAGCAGGGTCTCCCGCTGGCGGAGATCCAGGCCCGAGATGCGCGCCTCCCCGTGGCAGGACAGGCAATGCTGCTGCAGGACAGCCTGGGCTTTTTCAGGCAGTGGGGCGTCGGCCGCCAGTCCCTGGGCCGGGCCGGCGGACAACATGAAGACAAGGATGGGAAGGGCTCTCGGGCTCAAACCAAGTCCCCGGTTTTTCGGTTACACTCGGGTCTATTTGCACCTAAGCAGGGGTTCATTCTAGCATAAAGGCAGCAAGCGGCTAGCGGCCTTCCAATCCCCGGGTGAATTCTCCGATGACCACCGACCAGGAGTCCGGCCCCCAGCGCTGGGTGATGGTATTCGAGACCACCGACGTGTCCCTGTTGATGCTGGTCAAGTCGGTGCTCGAGGATGCCGGCATCGACTACACGGTGCAGGGCGAGGAAGCCTCGACGCTGTTGCCGCTGGGACCCTTCGGGGCGGGCCTGAGCCGCCACGGCTTCGCAGCCAGAATCCACGTCCCCGAAGACCAGGCTTCGGATGCCGAAGAAGTGCTGGCCGTGCTGGACGAGGAGACGGAAGAGGACGCCGGCGCAGATGATTGAGCGCAAGCCTTCTCCTTGTCGGCATCCGGGGCGGCTCAACCGCTCACGGTTCTCGGGACAAACCCGTTTGTGCAGTCTCCCGATGGCGGACGGCGACCGCTTCCACCGCCACGCGGAAACCGAGGAGGTGCTCCTTTGATCGATTGGACTCAAATTGGCGAGTTCGCGACTCGCTATGCGGGTGCGGGCGCCAAAATTACCGGTCTGTTTCTCCTGGCTTGGATCGCCTCTCGCATGATTCATCACTACGTGCCCAAGCTGCGGATGCGGCTGGTCAGAGTCATGCAATCCCGACGGCACGAGCCGGACGTTGAGCTGGAGAAACGGGCGGCCACCCTGGGGGGCATCTTCCGAAAGACGGTGGTGGTGCTGATCTGGGTGGTGGTCTTCATGATGGCCCTGGAGGAAGCGGGCTTCAACGTGGGACCGCTGCTGGCCGGCGCCGGGGTGGCGGGGCTGGCGGTCGGCTTCGGGGCTCAGAACCTGGTACGGGACGTGATTTCAGGGCTCTTCATGCTGCTCGAGAACCAGGTCCGTGTCAACGACGTGGCCATCATCAACGGCACCGGGGGGCTGGTGGAGCAGATCAACCTGAGAACCACCGTGCTGCGAAGCCTGGACGGCACCGTTCACATCTTTCCCAACGGCACCATCAACACCCTGTCCAACATGACCCAGGAATACTCCTACTACGTCTTCAACATCGGCGTGGCCTACAAGGAGGATACCGACCACGTCTCGACGGTGGTCAGGGAGCTGGCCGACGAGATGATGCAGGAGGAGACCTATAGCTCGTTCATTCTGGCGCCGCTGGAGGTGATGGGGGTGGACGAGTTCGCCGACTCCGCCGTCATGATCAAGGCCCGCATCAAGACCGCGCCCATCAAGCAGTGGATGGTCGGCCGGGAGATGAATCGCCGCATCAAGAAAAGGTTCGACGAGCTGGGCATCGAGATTCCCTTCCCCCACCGCTCCCTCTATTTCGGCGAGGCCAGCAAGGCCTTCGCCACCCGGCCGGTCGGCGCCGATCCCGGCGAAATCAAGGCCATGATCCGCGAAGTGCTGGAGGAAAAGGGCTTGGGAGCCGGAAAGGTGGAACCTGCGAGCCTGACAAAGGCGGCACCCTCCACCCCGAAGCCAAGGGTCCGCCCCCAGCCGGCCAAGCCTCCCGCCGAACGGCGCCCACGCCGGCCGGCTCCCCTGGGAGAAAGCACGGCTGACTCCGAGGGCTACGAATGATCCTTTGAGGGGTCGGCGGCGACCGGTACGGCAGATCCGCTCCGAACTCGAACCGGCGGTGAGATCCGATGCCCAATCTGCAGAACGTCCTGAAACAGAAGGTGAGGGAGGGAGAGCTCTGGGAGCGGCTGGATGAGAAACGCATCCGCTGCTACGCCTGCGGGCACTGTTGCCCGATTCCCGAGGGCCGCCCGGGCGTCTGCCGGGTTCGGTTCAACCGGGGCGGCAAGTTGATGGTCCCCTGGGGATATACCGGAGGGGTGCAGTGCGACCCCATTGAAAAGAAGCCCTTCTTTCACGCCTACCCCGGGGCGCTGGCCTACAGCTTCGGCATGCTGGGCTGCGACCTGCACTGCGCCTACTGTCAGAACTGGGTGACCTCTCAGGCCTTGCGAGACCCGGCGGCGGTAGCGCCCCCGCGCAGGACCACGCCCCAGGCCCTGGCCCGGGCGGCCGTGAGGCAGCGGGCCAGGGTGATCGTGAGCACCTACAACGAGCCGCTGATCACCAGCGAGTGGGCGGTGGCGGTGTTCAGGGAGGCCCGCAAGGAGGGCCTGACCACCGGGTTCGTCTCCAACGGCAACGGCACTCCGGAGGTGCTGGAATACCTCAAACCCTGGGTGGACCTCTACAAGGTGGATCTGAAGAGTTTCCGGGATCGCCAGTACCGCAGACTGGGCGGGCGGCTGCAGCCGATCCTGGAGACCATCTCCAGCCTGTACCGGCAGGGATTCTGGCTGGAAATCGTGACGCTGCTGATACCGGGCTTCAACGATTCAGAGGATGAAGTCCGGCGGCTGGCGGCCTTCCTGGCGGGCGTGTCTCCCGATATTCCCTGGCATGTGACCGCCTTTCACCAGGACTACAAATTGACCGACCCCGACAATACCAGCGCCGAAATGCTGGTGGCGGCGGCCGAGATCGGCCGGCAGGAGGGACTGCGCTACGTCTATGCCGGCAACCGGCCGGGCCGGGTGGGGGATCTGGAGCACTCCTGCTGCCCGGGCTGCCGGACCCTGCTGATCGTGCGGTTCGGCTACCTTATCTTAGGGTACCACCTGACTCCGGAGGGAAACTGTCCGAGCTGCGGCCTGGCCATTCCCGGGCGCTGGGCCCAATCCTTCCAGCCTCAGGTGGCCGCCCATCCCTTCCTGCCCCGACAGGGGATCAACCCACCCCCGCTGTCTTCCTGAAGCCCCTTCCCTACGCAGATTTTTCACCGGCTCGCTGGGCAACGACTGGGATAGTGTTTAACTCCAGTATCCTGCGGCGCTTTATTGAAGAGCCTTCAGCGTCCAAACTGCGCTGGATGGGCCCCGACCTGTTTGAGATCGAACACCGGGGATGATTGCCGCCGCCGGGGGCTCGGTCTCGGCAGCCACGCCCTGGTTCCACTGGCCGCGGCCAGGGAGAAGGTGCTGGTCAACCGCAAGCTCGCTCGTGAGGGTGGAGACCCCCTTGCCGAGAAACGCCGCACCCAAGGCATCCCCACCTTCGCCGCAGCCGCCTCGCGTGTGCTGGAACAGAAGCGGGACGGATGGCGCGGCCGGTGCTACGACCGCGAGTGGATGTCCAACCTGAGGCGTTTCGCATTCCCCCACATCGGCAGCATGCCGGTCTCCGAGGTCAGCAGAGCCGGCCTGCTTGAGATCCTCACCCCTATCTGGCACCGGAAGCCCTCCAGCGCCCGGCGGGTGCGCCAGCGCCTGTGGACGGTCCTGGAATGGGCCGTGGCCATGGAGTACCCCTGCGACCGGATCGGCCCGGTTCTGGGTGCCCGACATGACGTTACCGATCACATGCGGGCCTTGCCCCTTGGGGAGGTGGCTGTGGCAATCCGGACGGTGCAGGCAGCGGTGGCGCCGGAGGTGGCCAAGCCGGCCTTCGGGTTTCTGGTGCTGACGGCGGCCAGGTGGAGTGAGGTGCGGTGGGCCGAGTGGAAGGAGATCGATCGGGAGGCTGGTGTCTGGACCGTCCCGGCCAAGCGGATGAAGGCGAACCGGAAGCACCGGGTGCCGCTGTGTGGACGTGCCCTGGAGATTCTCGAGGCGGCACGGACCTTAGGCCAGGGAGCCGGTCCTCTGGTGTTCACCCGTGGGCAGGGGAAGCCGCTCAATGACAAGGAGCTGCGGTGGCTGGTCCGCGAGCAGGAGATTGCGGCCGTGCCGTACCGGTTCCGCTCCAGCTTCCGGGACTGGGCGGCCGAAGAGACCGGCCATCCCCGGGAGGTGATTGAGGCGGCCCTGGCGCATGTGGTCGGCAACCGGGTCGAGGCGGCCTATGCCCGCTCCGACCTGTTCGAGCGCCGGCGTATCCTGATGAACGACTGGGCGCGCTACCTGACCCAAGGGATCGGTGGCCCGCACCAGATCCAGCAAAGCGACCTCCCCCGGGGCAGGTCGGCTTAAGCCGGACAACCCGGGTTCGGGTTTTCAGCATTTCCGCCTTCCCGGTCGGGTGGAGGCGGTCGGGCGCTGTGGGCCTGCCGGGAGTTACCGCCGCACCCTCTCCAAGACGCAATACCGATAGAGCTTGAGCGTCTCGCGCCAGTCCTCGGGGTAGGCGGCCACCGTCTCCGTCTGCCCGTATTCCTCGGCCAACTCCGAGAACGAACCCGACTCAACGACTCTGAGCGGCGTCTCGTTCTCAAACACGGCCAGGTCGGAAAAGCCCGTGGGGAATGAGGCGCTCATCGCCCGTTCCACCCCCTCAATGCGCTCACGGTCCTGCGGGTCTATGGATTCGCGATCCTGCAGGTCGAGCGCGAAGTAGTCGAAGGCGATGCGGAACGAAGGCATCGAATCGGCGAGGCGATCGAGGAACGGCACGACGCTCCCGGGAGGCAGGTACATGGTGTTGCCTTCCCAGACGATCAGCGTGGAAGCGGCCGGGGCGAAGCCGAGTTCCGCGAGGCTGGAGGGGATGTCGGCGTGGAGGTAGTTGGTGAGGAGCGAGGGGGGCTGAGCGAGTCCGCTCCGCCCCAGAATCCCACGCTTGAAATCGAGGATGGCCTTCTGGTCGACCTCGAAGAAAGCGATGTCCTGATTGCCGTACTGGTGGGCCCGCATGTCGAAGCCGCCGCCGAGCAGCACGACCTGGCGGGCGCCGGCCGCGATCCCGCGCTCGACGAAGCCGTTGAAGTAGCGGGTGCGGAAGCGGACCATGGTGGTCGACGGCGGAAAGGCGATGTCCAGTTGCCGCGCGGCGCCACGGGCGCGCTCGTTGGAGAACCATCTGGCATACGGGTCGCTGAACAGAGGCTCCGGCTTTTCATCCTCCAACGCGCGGATGGACGCGATGACGAATGCGGTCGCCCCGATTTCGTTGATGTCGGTCATCTCGCTCCTCTCTCGAAGGCACAGTAGCTGTCTCCTCCGTCCTGACCAGCCTGGTGCCTCTTCGGGCTCGGAGGCGGCCTGCTTCGCCCGAGGGGCGCGGGTGACCACAACGGTGCGCCGCTGCGTTAGGAGCGCACCGGTGCGGGGGTTCGGGGGCTGCGCCCCCGTGCGTCCGCTGCTCCGTCAGCGGCGCGAGAGGCCGGGGGCTCGAAGGGGGGCGCAGCATCCCCTCGCCAGCCCCAATGTACTACATTGGTAGGCTGGCTCCCCTTTATTACGCGTTGCGGCACCGGCCCCGCTGTCCCCGCCTCGCGACAGGAAGCGCGCCCGGACCCGCTCCCTCCTCTTCCGGAGAACGCGACCGCATGCGGGTCCCGATCCCCGACGGTGAGGTCTCCTCACAACATCCTCCTCCCCTCCAAGGCTGTGGAAGCAACAGCAATCCTATCGAGTCGGGATCGGTTGAGTCAAGGCCCTGGATCGGGACAAGTGACTGATTATTCGGACACTTATGGACGACAGCGGATGCCGGTGGACCGTATGGGAGGGCCATGGAAAGACTCCCGGCCTTGCCGCAAGGAGTTGCCCGGCCTGAAGACGGATGCCCGCGCCGCAACGATCGGGCCAGTGCCCTGGCCGGCCGGAGACATGGGCGAGGACGACAAAGAGGTCCTCATGTTCCGCCAAGCCATCACTCATACCGATTGGGGCACCGTCGAACGCCATGGCGGCTTCGATGTCGTCATGGAGAAGGTCGTCCAATGGGAGCAGGCACCCCCGGGCTCCAACGGCCGCGAAATGATCGACGATTTCCGCCTCCGGGGGTCAAGGCCGTGGCGTCGTAGAGGTGGCCCACTGACAAAACGGGGGTGGCTCACCTATAGCCCGTTTACATTCCTAAGGTGCTGTTTCTAAATGACCTAGTACGAAACATTCAACTCCAACCCTTGGGGTTAAGCAGTTGTGAATGATTGTCGATGCACTCGACGGGCTGGGGCATTCTTGCAGGGTCTACCCCAGCGTTGATAGCATCTACATATTGAGCTTTTTCCTGGGACTTTGCCTTTTGGCAATTGATAATCGCCTCTACCAGTTGTTTGTGGGAGGGCAGGGCAAATCCGTAATGAGCGCCATCGTCGAAAGATGGCGGGGCAGCGACGTCAAGAATCTTCCCCTTTATAGAATTTTCGTCGTAGAGAGAGACAATCTTCCGAAGGGTGTTGATGGTCTCTTGTCAGGGTTCAGTTAAATGCTCTTGGAAAGGTGGACAGGTGATTATCTTTTGGGTGCTGCTGGCCTGGCTGGTGATGGAGTTCCTCTTTTCCTATGGGAGAACCATCAGGGAATTCTACGAGGAGGAGCTGGAGCGCTAGGAGCTCGAGCTGGAGAAGTCAAAAGGAGGTGAGCGAACGTGAGAAAGCTGTTCTACAAGATGTTCGTGCTGATCAGAGAAGTCTGGGCAGTCCGGCACCGAGACAGGCTCATGCAGCGCCGTCTAGAGGCGAACTACGGAGACCAGTGGAAGAAGCCGAAGAAGTAATTCTGCTTTTTGTCGCATCATGGGTGGATGAATAGCGAGGACCACCATGAAACTGCTAACGGTAATTTTCGTTCTGCTCGCGGTCGGATGCAACACATCCAGAGAACCTTGCCCGGATTTGAGGGAAGTCGAGGTCAGGGTCTACCAGGTGAAGGGAGACAGCAAAAAACTGATTGGGAGATTTCATGCAGCCGGCGGCACATTCACAGTAAGCTCGTAACTGCCCGAACCGGATATTCCTTCCAAACCGGCAGCGCTGGTGGTATTTCGGTCGAAAACTGAATCAGGCGAGAAGATCATCACAGAGTTTTTTGTAAGCGATACGATAGTGGCAGAACACACCAAGGCAGAACACAATGTCGACCAAAACCCGCCGCAAAGAGGTTCGGCTTGTTCCGAACCTCTACCAGCCGACAAAGGCAGAAGTTGAGCCGGTCGAACCACCGTTGAACAATGCCGATGGTTCGGTCGTGACACTTGAGCAGATCGCCCGATCTGTGCTTGAACCTGTTACTCTGATTACAACCGAGCACCCCAAGTCAGAGGCGGCGTAGTTTCTGCGAGGCTGTCCAAAACTCCGTTCCTCTATTTGTGCCAGAAGTTTAGACCAACGGTGCGGGAGGAGAGAGCGGGCAACCTCACCAATTCGCATGAAAAAGCCAGTTGCTACATTCATGGTGATTCTGCTCACCCTCGGTTCACTATCGAACCTTCTTGGGATGGTTCTATCTCCCCTGCTGCCTCTACTACTCATTCTTGGTGCATTTATTGGAGTGGCACACTACGTGCATACCAAGTCACTGCAGCCTTCATCCGAACGGGAACCCGACCTGGGAACCGAACATCCGATAAGAATTCACAAATTGGTTCCGGATGAACCTGGACCCGGTTTCTCTGATGCCGACGGTTGATCCGGGACTTCCGTATAAAATTCCCAAACCAATCCCACTGATCCTCTCGCACGATCCTATTAAACAAGCCCTTGACGACACTCAGGGATTCTCTCACTAGAGGATCAGCTTAACGTACCGTACTCTTGGGTTCCAAAGCCCGGAGAGTACACTCAGCCGCGACGTAGCGACTCTTATGGACAGCTGGCCTTGGACGCGACATGCCGAAGCCCCATCTTTTCAGAGACGACCGGAAACAAGGGGTTGTCATTTTTCATAGTCAAGGATGCTATCGCACCTTCGGAGGGTGGTCGGAGGCCTGTGGACTGGTCGCCATGGTTGCGGGTGGCGCGCACTTCGTCGAGAGCTGTTGGTCGGGGGACGGGGGCTGCCCGGTGTCCTTCAGTCGCCGCTTGAGCATGAGCCCTGTGGAGTTGGCCAACAGCGGCAGCATTGATCGACGATTTCCGCCTCCGGGGGCAAGGACGTGGCGTCGTATGGGTGAAACGGCTACAACGCAGCGATGTTCACTCAGCCGTTTCCCGATTTCGACACCCTAGACGCTTTGCTGTCAAAGGGTGGAGCCCTCGCCGTTGTGGTTTGGGACTTTCCCGAAATGCCGCACCAGGCACAGGATCACACGGATTCCCCTCGTCCGCTAAGGGAACGCGAAGCGAGGCTGCGCCTCGCGGGTCCTCGTCCCGCCCAGCGCAACGGCGCGCCGCACGGGAGGGGAGAAAGTGGAGGGAGCGACCCTGTACCTTTCCGAGAAGGACCTATTGCGGATAATCGCGTAGAGGTTGGGCAGACCGCCGAGAGCAACCGAGAGCGACCTTGTGTCCTGGAACACTTAAGGGGGACGTGTGCCTCGGCGGTTGAGCCATCGATGGAAGCCCAGTGTGGAGGGTTGGCCGTTTCACCTCACAGTTCACGGTTAACCCTCCCCCTCCGGGGGTCGCTCCCTCGACCGTGATTCCTGGCGGGAAGGCTGTTGAGTCGGCCAGGAAGCCGACTCGAACAACAGCAGACCACAGATGCCCTGAACGGGTTGGACGGGCGTTGGCTTGCCTCAGGCGCTTTGCGCTCAGTTTACGATATACACGACCATAGCCGCGACCAGGGGCAATGTGACTGGGTTCAACACAGGTGACCAATCCCGTTTCTTCGGGTCCCCGCCCGCCTCTATCAGGATGTCAATGACTTCGGGATGGGCGTTGGACTTGATTGCCTGGGTCAGCGGAGTCTTTCCGACCCGAAATGTTCCTGTTCGTGCATTGGGGTCGGCGCCGGCTTCCACCAGAGCAGAAACAATGGCCGGATGAGCCCCCCACTCGATAGCGTGGAACAGGGGGGTCTGCCGGCTGGGATACTTGTCGCCGTGGGCGTTGGGATCAGCGCCGGCTTTCACCAGAGCGGTGATGATGGCTGGATTCGAGTTCCCTCGGGCCGCAAAATGGAGGGGGGTCAAGCCGAACCTGTTTTTCGACTTCGGGTCGGCTCCCGCCTTGAGCAGGGCGTCCAGGACCTCGGGATTCGTGTTCTGTTCCGCCGCCATGTCGAGGGGTGTCCTGCCGTGTTTGCCATGGGCCCGGGCCCTCGGGTTGGCGCCGGCCTCGAGCAGGGCGGCGACCACGCCGGGGTTTTCGTTTATGGCGGCGGCCCTATGCAGCGGATTCTCCCCATTTCGGCCCACTGATCTGAAGTCTGCGCCCGCTTGGATCAGCGCAGCGATGACGGCGGGACGTTGGGTGTGTGCGGCGGCCAGATGCAGCGGGATACGCCCCTTTGCATCCCTGTCGTTGGGATCGGCTCCTGATTCCAGGCAGGCTGTGACCTCCTCGACCGAAGCCTGTTTGAAGAAATCCACCGTATTCCACTCGGCGCAGCCAGCGCCCCTGTCTGCTGGAGTTTCGCCGCCGAGTGCGATTGCAGATCCCCCCATAAACACCATCAGCGTCAAAACGATCATCGGTTGCGATCTCATGACTTGACCTCCTCCTTAACACACGGTAGATGCGACTTTTGTATCTATACCCATATAAACATGCGAAACGGGGATCGATTACAACTTTTTTAGGGGAAGGGAATAGTTTAGGACTGCCTGAGTCTGCTTGGGGCCTACTGGTGGTGGTGTAGGCGAGGCTTGGCTGACGGAGCGAGACCCAGGCGAATTGCAGACCTGCCGGGTTGGCAAAAGCGTGCCTACCTGCGCGGTGCAGGCGGATGTTGCAGAAACCCTTCATCCCTACTCAAATTTCGAGGCGGGCCGGGGAGTGTGCCCCCTGCCGGGGAGGCGGTGAGGTTTATTGAAGGCCTGAATTGCAGCACGGGCAGCGTGCCATTCCGCTTGAAGGCCTCGGACTCAGGATTGAAACTCGGCTGACCTGTCTGCCAACATCCAAGATAGCCCAGTGGATTCCGGTTCAATGAGAGGGATTCAATGAGGGGATTGAAACAGAACAATCCACATTAAGTCTATTATAATGAGCAGGTACAAGTTTTTTGGTTTAGTCGCCGCATTCGCGGCTCGCTGCCCCCCCTGGCTGGCGCCAGGAGTCCTACTCGATTTCCAGCGGCGCAAATCCCGCCTCGCGGGCCAGTTTGTTGAAGGAGGCCGCCTCGCCTTGGCACAGTTCCCGCAGCCGGGCGATCTGAACGTCGATCTGGGCGCAGATTTCGTCAAAGACCTCGTAGGCCTGCCTGGGCGGGGCGGCATCGGCAATGCCGACCACGGCCACCAGGCCCCCCAGCTTGGCGTTCAGGCGGTTGGGGTGGCGCAGCCGGTCGAAGGGGGTCTTGTCCTTGGTCTGTATCAAGGCCTTTTCGATGGAATCCAGTTGATCTCTCAGGGTCTTGGCTTTTTCGGAGACGGGACTCGGCCCTTCCTGCTCACCTTGGCTCACCTTCCCGGAGCGCCGCGTCCACTCGGCCAGTTGCTCTTGCAGGCGGCGGGTGCGGTTGATGGCCCCATTGGTCTCCGAGAGCTTGTCCCGGATTCTGCACCACAACTCGAACTGTGCCTGAAAGTCCTCGGGCGTTGCCTCCACCCGGGGGTCCTTGAGGATCTCGAAGCTTTCGGTACAGGTCCGCCCGCCCGCGGTCAGACGGACCCCATAGGCGCCGGGAGGTGCCAGGGGGCCGTTCCCGCTTTTCTCGCGCGTGCCGAAGAGGGTGGACTGGTCTTTGTCCCGTTCCTCCACTTTCTCGGCGTCGGGGTAGTGCATGTCCCAGACGAACCGGTTCAGTCCGGGACAAGCGGTGATGTAACGGTCTGCCTTGGCAGAGGCCTCCGCGCCTTCGTCCTGCTCCGACTCCTCCGGCTTGCTGGTGAAGGTCTTGATCTCGCGGCCGTCGGCGTCGAGAAAGGTCAAGGCGATGGGCTCGCCGGGCGCCTCGGCCAGCAGGTAGTAGACGATGACACCCGAGGGCGGGTTCTGGCCGGCGTCCAGGAAGCGGCGAACCGCTTCGCCCTCGGAGGTCTCATCCTGGTAGTAGCAGGCGTTGCCCCCCAGTCCCAACATGTAGTTCTTTCCCTTGTCGGCGAACATGTTGACGCTCCAGTTCAGCCGGGTGCGATAGGTGGGACGGGGAGGGAACAGGCCGGCGGCGGCCCCGGCGGCCTGGGCGTCCAGCCGGCGCAAGGGGGTCAAGTCGTCCAGGATCCAGAAGGAACGCCCGTGGGTGCCGGCCACCAGGTCGGAGTCCTTGATCTTGAGGTCGTAGACCGGCACCACCGGGAGATTGTTCCGCAGCGGCTGCCAGTGTTCTCCGTCGTCGAAGGTGACGAAGACCCCGGTCTCGGTGCCGACGAAAAGCAGGCCCGCACGGACGGGGTCGGCTCTCACCACCCGGGTGATCTGGTCCTGGGGAAAGTCCCCGGTGACGCTGCGCCAGCTCCGGCCGTAGTCTTCGGTCTTGTAGAGGTAGGGGCGGTAGTCGTCCAGCTTGTAACGGGTGGCGGAGACATAAGCCGAGGCCGGGTCCAGGGGGGAGACCTCCACGCAACCCACGTAGGACCATTCCGGAAGCTCCGGCGGAGTGATGTTGTCCCAGTTGCCGCCACCGTCTCGGGAGAGATGGACCAGTCCATCGTCGGTGCCTGCCCAGAACACGCCCGGCTCGTGCTTCGACTCCACGAAGGTGGAGAGGGTGGCATACCCTTCAGCGCCGCTGGCGTCCTTGGTGACGGGCCCCCCGGAAGCCTCCAGCTTGGTGGGGTCGTTCCGGGACAGGTCCGGACTGATGGCTTCCCAACTGCCGCCGCCGTCGAGGCTGCGGAAAAGGAGGTTTCCGCCGGCATAGAGCACGTTGGGATCGTGGGGTGAAATGGCGATGGGATAGGTCCAGGCGAAGCGGTACTTGAGGTCTTTGGGCGCCCAGCCCGTCGACTCCTCGGGCCAGACGTTCACCAGGCGGATCTGCCCGGTCTTGCGATCATAACGCTGCAACACCCCGTTGCCCCCCGGCGAGCTCCCTATCGCCCCCAGATAGACGATGTCCGGGTTCTCGGGGTGGACGGCGATGAATCCGCTCTCCCCGGTGCCGGGGGAAAAGCAGTGGCCCCAGGCGATGGCGCCGTACTCGGTGGCGCTGGGAACGCAAATGGAGGCGTTGTCCTGCTGGGTGGCGTAGACCCGGTAGGGGTATTGGTTGTCGATATCGATGCGGTAGAGCTGCGCCGTGAGCTGGTTGTAGATGTTCGACCAGCTCCGGCCGCCGTTGAAGGAGACACAGGCGCCCCCGTCGTTCCCCTGAACCAGGTGACGGGGATCCTTCGGGTCGATCCAAAGGTCGTGGTTGTCTCCGTGGGGGGTGGTCACCTGCTCGAAGCGGCGGCCGCCGTCGGTGGACTTCCACATCTTGAGGTTGGTGACGTAGACGGTGTCGGCGTGGCAGGGGTCGGCGAAGACGTGGCAGTAGTACCAGGGCCGGTGGATCAGGTCGCGGTTGTCGCTGACCCGCTGCCACCGCTGTCCGCCGTCATCCGACCGGTAGAGGCCTTCCTGCTGCGATTCCACGATGGCCCAGACCCGGTCCGCCTGGGCCGGTGAGACAGCCACGCCGATCTTTCCCTTGATCCCCTTGGGCAGCCCCTCGTTGTCGCTGATCTCGGTCCAGGTGTCGCCGCCGTCGGTGGACTTGAAAAGGCCGCTGTCGGGTCCCCCGCTGGAGAGGGACCAGAAGTTACGGTAGGTCTCCCAGATGGAGGCGTAGAGCAGGCGGGGGTTGTTGGCGTCCATGGCCAGATCCACCGCACCGGCCTTGGGGCTGCGGTAGAGCACCTTCTCCCAGTTGCGGCCGCCGTCCCTGGAGCGGTAGACGCCCCGTTCCGGGTTGGGGCCGAAGGCGTGGCCCAGGGCTGCCACGTAGACCAGGTCGGGATCGTTCGGATGGACGCGGATCTCGCCGATGTGCCGAGTCTCCTCCAGTCCCAGGTGGGTCCAGGTCTTGCCTGCGTCGGTGGACTTGTAGACCCCGTCCCCGTAGGAGACGTCCAGGCGGATGGTGGTTTCGCCGGTGCCGGCGTAGATGACGTTGGGGTCCGAGGGAGCCACTGCCAGGGCGCCGATGGAGGAGGTGTTCAAGAAGCCGTCGGAGACGTTCTCCCAGTAGGTGCCCCCGTCGGTGGTCTTCCACACTCCACCGGCCACGGCTCCGAAATAGGCGGTCATGGGTTCCACCGGGTCACCCGCCACGGCCACCACCCGGCCGCCGCGCGGGGGGCCGATGCAGCGCCACTGGAGGTCCTGCAAGAAGCTGGGATCGTAGGGGGGAATGCTCATGAGCGGGGCTCCCTTCTGAGGAGGGGCGGCCCGCATGTCCGCGGAGCCGCCGGAAATAGGACGGAGACCATTATATATGGAGCCCTTTGCAAAATTCCGCAGGTAGTGAATAGGGGACGTTGTTGAATTACTGGAATAACTTCGATCAGCCTCTGTCGAATCGCTTTGATTCAACAACCTCCCCGGAGCTGTCGTGTCGGTGTTACCAGTACCAGCGGACCTTGGCGCTCAAGGTGCGGGGCTGTACCACGCGGGTCCCTACAAAGACGGATTGGAAGTTGTAGAGCGCCGTGCGATTGGTCAGGTTGGCCGCCTGGAAAACCAGGTCCCAGACGCGGCGGTCGCCGCGAATATGCCGGTAGCCGACGGTAGCATCCAGGATAGTCCTGGCCTTGACCCGAGGCGGGTCCGAGGTCAGGTTGACCAGGGGCAATTGATCGAAGTAGTCCGGGTCCCGGGCCACCTGGGCCGGGTCGGAGGGATTGGGCACCAGACCACTGTCGTAGCGAACCTGCCAGCTCGTCCACCAGTTCCGGCGCGGGCGGTAGGTGAGCAGGCCGCTGACCGCCAGTTTCTGGTCGTGGTCGATCACGAAGGGCCCTTCGCTCAAGAGGTCCAGCGTGGCACTGCCCAGGAAGAGGCCGCCGGTAAAGGGCGGGGTGACAACCACGTGATAGTGGGTGGTGCTGACCGAGCCGCCGAACCGGTGAATTTCCGGGAGGGTGAGCCGGGTCTCGAATCCGTTGACGTTGGAGCGGGCCAGCGAGGTGGGGAAGATGATTCCGGTATTGAGGAAGTTGTCATTGTCCTGCAGATCGCGGGAATCCTTGTGAAAAAACACGGCGTTCAGACTGGCCCGGTCGGCCAACCTCTGCTGCAGCCCCACCTCGTAGACGTTCTGGCGCTGGGGACCGATCAGGATGACCCCGCCGCTGAGGTCGCGCCTCACATCCGGAGGGGCCAAGCGTCCGGACGCAACCGAGTTGGACAGCAGCAGGTTTTCGTTAGGCGGAGTCTGGTAGTTCCGGTTGTAGGAGGCCCGCAGCACGGTTCCGGTCTCTCTGAGATGGTAGGCCACACCCAGGCGGGGCTGGAATTGAGATCCAACCGTCAGGAATCGGTAGCGATCGTAGCGACCGCCCAGGTTGAGCTGGAACCGGCCCAGCTTGATGCGGTCCTGCAGAAAGACGGTCTGCAGTTGGCCGGCCCCCCTGTCGGTAAAGCGGAACCAACGCCCGCCTCGGGTGAGGTCGAAGGGAGCCAGGTTGGGATTGAAGTCCCGCGACACAGGAGGGTTGAAGCCGGAGTCGGTAATTGCGAAAAAGAAGTTCTCGCTGACCGGAAAATACTGGTAGTCGAAGCCGATCTTCCAATGGTGCCGGCCGCGCAGGAGGTTGAAGCGGTTGAAGGTGGAGAAGGTCGACAGGTGCCGGGCCAGCGAGGCCGTCACCGGAGTGTCTCCCGGGCTGGGGAAGAGTTGGGCCACCGTGGTTCGGTAGGAGGTGGTGGAATCGAAGGTGGTCGAGGGAGAGATCAGGCGGACCCAGCCCAGCGAAACCGCCGCGTCGCGCAAGTGGCGCCTCTGTTGCTGGCCGTTCAGGTGCTGGGACCTCAGGTTGGCCAACTGGAAGGACGAGCGCCCGGCCAGCAGGCTCACCCGAAGACTGTCCTTGGGGGTGGCGTGGTAGTCCAGCCGCAGGAAGCCGCGCTCGGCGTTGCCGCCGTTGTGGAGGTTGTCGAGCGAGGGGCTGTCGAGGAAACGATTGCTCTTCACGGCCGACACCGAGCCGAAGTAACCCAGCTTTTCCCCGGCCCCGCCCAGCTGCAGGATGGCCGATCCGGTGTCGAACTGGGCGGCGCCGAGCTCGAGCATCCCGAAGAAATCGCCTCCCCCATCGAAGCCCGAATGGGTAGTGATGTTGGCCACCCCCGAAACCTTGCTGCCGTAGTCCGGCGGAATGTCCCCGGTGTAAAGCTCGAGGGATTGCACCATGGATGGATCGATGGAGGTCGCGAACGAGCCGGTGAATTGATCGCTGATGGGCATGCCGTCGACCACATAGGTCATCTGATTGTGGGCTCCCCGGGGATGAACGGCTCCGTTGGCATTGGCGGCGAACCCGGGGAAGTTGAGCAGGATTCCCTCCAGTCCTCGGGCCCCGGCCTGGACGGGCATTTGCTCGATGGCCGCGCGGTTGAGCTCGGTGCGGGTCCCGGTGGCCTCGGTATCGATCAGCGTGATTCGCTCCACCAGGGAGACGTCAATGGCCTCTTGTTGAGTCGCCAGCGAGAGCTGGACCGGGATGAGGACGGGGACGTTGGAGCGAAGTTGAACGGCCTGGGTGTGGGTGGCGAAGCCGGAATGGCTTACCTGCAGCTCATAGGTCTGGAAGGGAACGTTGACGATCTGGAAGGAGCCACCGGAACGTGTGGTGGTTTGGCGCTCGAAACCGGTCAGGAAATTGGTCAAACGGACATTGGCGCCGGAGACGGGGGCTCCCAGCGGATCGACCACCGTTCCGCTCAGTTGCGCGGTTGCCTGAGCCCTGGCCTGCCAGGGGACGGTGAGAATCAGCAGGATTCCAGAAAGGATTGAATAGACCATCGCCTGGATTCCCGCCAATGCCATGGCGGGTGGCAGGAGATTTTCCCGGCTCGAGGATTGCCGGGAATTGCCGGTGAAACGCCTGCCTGGGACACTCCGCCGCATCCCCCTGTCCTCCTGGAGCCATCGGGCCCAATCTCTTCCTCGGAAGCATGCTCGCCCGCCTGTTCATCCAAGCTTTTGCAAGCTTAAAATAAAGTTTAGATAAGGCTAAATATTCTGTCAACGGTTATGTGAGCGGGACCGGGAAGGGGAGGAAACATCGGCCGCAAGGCCGCCGGTCAGGTCGCAACCAGCGACAGCAGCCATCCCAGCACGCCGCCCCCGACCACGACCCAGGCCAGGTTCACTTTCCAGCGGAGACCGATCAGGGTGGCCGCCACGGCGATCAGCCAGACCGGCCAGGCGGTGAGAGTGGCCTGGCCCAGCTTCACGGTCACGGCCGCCATCAGCGCCACGGCGCTGACGTTGACCGCGTCCAGAAAGGCAGCCGTCCAGGGTGAATTGCGCAGGCGGGGAATCCAGGGATTGACCAGGGCGACAAAGAGGAAGGAGGGAGCGAAAATGGCAGTGGTCGCCACCGCCGCCCCACCGGCTCCGGCGATCATGTAGCCGATGAAGGTTGCGGTGGATAAAACGGGTCCAGGGGTGAACTGACCGATGGCAATGGCGTCCAGCAGCTCCTGCTGAGTCAGCCAGCCATATTCGTGGACCAGGCCGCCCTGCAGAAACGCAACCAGCACGTAACCGCTTCCGTAGAGGACGGCGCCGACCTTCAGGAAGAAGAGGCCCAGCTTCCACAACGAGGCCGAGGCTGCTCCCGCCCCGCCTGCACCCGCGGCGGCCAGCAACACCCCGACGTTCTTGCTCCCCCATTGTCCCAACCAGGCTCCCGCGACCACCGGAACAATCTTTCCCCGTCGTGATCGAAACGCCTGGGGCACCCGCAACCAGAGCATGCCGGCCACGCCCCCCAGCAGCAGGGCGGCCACCTCGTTGACCTGCAGCAGGGAAGCTGCCAGAACGGCGGCGCCGATGACCCCGAGCGACCAGGTCTTGCAGGCCTTCTTCCCCAGCCGCCAGACGGAAACCGCGATGATGGCCACCACGGCCGGCTTGATCCCCAACAGCCAGGGTGCGACCTGGGGAAGTTGGCCAAAATGGACGTATATCCAGGCCAGGCCGGCCGTCAAGCCTACAGCAGGCAAAATGAAGCAGATCCCCGCAACCGCCAGGCCGCTCCAACCGGCTCTGACATAGCCGAGATGGATGGCCATCTCGGTTGAGTTGGGACCGGGGATCAGGTTGGTGGCGCCCAACAGATCCAGGAAGCGCTGGCGCGTCAGCCAGCCGCGCCGCGCCACCACCTCCTCTTCCATCATGGCGATGTGGGCCGCCGGCCCCCCGAAGCCCAGGACTCCCAGCTTCAGGAAAACCAGGGCCAGCTCCTTGAGGCGGGCGAGGGCGCTTGGGCTTGGGGTCATGGCTTACAGGGAGTGGGTCCGACAAGGGTCGGAGAGGATGCTAACACAGATCCGGCCCCGGAAGCGGGATGGGGAAAAGAGTTGGGTCCGTCGATCGGACTCGACTATGATGCCGCCGGACCCGGTGGTTCCGGGGGTTCGGAATTTCCGGGACAGAGACCGGAACCGACGAGGACACGAAAATGACGCTGGCCAATTGGAAGACTCAAGCTTACAGCGGGATTCAAAGCCTGCTTTTCAACAACCCCCATCGGGTTATCGAGTTCAGCGTCGCTCAGAGCGACGGAAGCCGGCGCAACCGGGCGGAAATTCCGGCCCCGGTACGAAGGCTTTATGAAACCGAGGCGCCGGAGGAGCGAACATGCCTGCAGACGACCCAGTTCGTCCACCACATGATGATCCCGCCCGGGGGGCGTCATGTGGCCGAACTCCACATCCACCCCGATGCCGAAGAGATCCTGGTGGTGACCCGGGGAAGTGGCCAGGCTCGCATTGACGGCCGCAACCATCCGGTGGCGAGGGAGGACGTGCTCTATGTCCCTCCCGGAGCCGAGCACGAAATTCGTAACACCAGCGAGGAGATTTTGGGTATACTGTTCATCAACGTGCCGACGGGAGAAGGTCTGAAGAAGCTGCTGTCGGCCCAGGGGAAGACCAAGAGCCCTTGATCCCCTCGCACCGCCGGCTCAAAATTGGACCGGGGCGGTGCATCGCCGAAGTGATGTGGCGATCGACTCGGTCTGGTTGCAATTCGGTTTTCCCACCGACGACGAGCAGGAGTTTTTAGAGAGACCCTCCCGGCAGGATCCTTAACGCTTCCCCACCAGGCAGCCGTTCCTCCCATCAGGATTCATCCTGAGACGATGCAACTTTCCGCACGGAAAAGACATCTTGGTAGGAGGCACGTCACTGTCCCCGGTTGAAACGGGACAAGCTCTGGCGCCTGCCGGCATGATGTGATCGATTGAAGGAGCGTATTGAATGTTTGTGACTTGCCCCAAATGCAACCGGGGACTTACCGTCAAGGAACTGGTGACCGATTCTCACCAGTGCAGCCCGGAGAAGCCCTCCAACCAAGCCGCGCGGTCCACGAGGATCCCCCGCAACCCGAAGTACATCAAGGACAACTTCGATTCCCTGGTTGCGGCCGCCCTGAAGAACTCCTGACAGTTCTCCTCCCCAACCCCCCGGCGCCTGTCGGTCGTCAATGCTCGGAAGCGGACTCGATGGCCACCGCCGGGGTCTCGCCCGCCTTTCTCACCAGGGGGCGTGATGATGGCGCAGGCCTTTTCCCCTCAGCGCGTGCTCGCGACCGAAGAGCGTAGCGGTTTCTACGGTCGAGGGAGCCTGTGCGCGCTGAGGGGAAAAGGACAAGCCAGGGCGCGCCCAGCACCGTGTGTCACTGCGAGGCATTCCACTCGGACCAACAAGTTGCTGAAAATAAATGGCCGTTCATTATGAATCCAGCGACCTGGTGAGAAAGGCGGGCTAACCCTCGGGCTCGCGCACCGAATCCACCAGGTTCTTGACTTCGTCGCTCGGCTCCCGGCAGAAGGGCGTCAGTCCTAGCGTCACCAGGAAATTGAGAGCCATGCCGATGGCTCCGATGCCCTGAGGGCTGATCCCCTTCTCGAAGACGCCGAAGGTCCAGGGGGCCATTCCTCCGTAGACGCTGGCCACGATGTAGAAGCTGGTGAAGGCCAGGCCCACGATCATCCCAGCCACGGCCGGCACCGTCCCCACCCGTTTGTGGAAGATGCCCAGGACGATGGCCGGAAAGAAGGAGGCGGCCGCCAAGCCGAAGGCGAAGGCCACCACCTGGCTGACGAAGCCGGGAGGAAAGATGCCGAAGAGTCCTGCCACCACCACCGCCACCCCGATGACGCTGCGCCCCACCAGCAGCCGTTGCTTCTCGCTGGCGGCAGGGTTGATCACCCGGGCGTAGAGGTCGTGAGCCACGGCCGAGGAGATGACCAGCAGCAGCCCCGAGGCGGTGGACAGGGCTGCCGCCAGTCCTCCCGCGGCCACCAGCGCCACAATCCAGGCGAAGAGCTCCGCCATCTCGGGAGTGGCCAGCACGATGATGTCGCGGTCCGGGCCGGTGAGCTTGGCCTCCCGGAACAGGGGACGCCAGTCGCGACCCTCCGCGCCGCCTGAGGCGATCCACTCCTGATGGCTCCGGGTGATCTGAGCCAGGGACATCGATTCACCCCCAACCACCACCCTGCCGGCCTTGTAGCTGAAGATTTCGTTGTCCGCGCCCCCGGAGTAGCGCAGCCGGCGGTCGCCGTCGTCCAGCCACAGGATCAGGCCGGTCTTCTCCCAACTTCGGAACCAGTCCGGCAATTGCGCGGCCGTCCTGCCCTGAAGCGAGTCGATCATGTAATAGCGGGCGAAGGCTCCGGTGGCCGGCGCCGTCAGATAGAGCAGGGAAATGAAGAACAGGGCCCAGAAGGCCGATGTACGGGCCGCCCGCACGGTCTTCACGGTGTAGAAGCGCACGATGACGTGGGGAAGACCGGCGGTGCCGGCCATCAGGGCCAGGGTCACCAGGAAGACATTGGCCATGTCCCAAGGACCGTCGAAGGCCGCCGTGTAGCTGGAGAAGCCGAGGTCGGCATGGATCTTGTCCAGCTTGTCCAGCAGGTAACCGCCCTCGAGCAGCTCCGCTCCCAGTCCTATCTGGGGAAAGGCATGCCCGGTCAGGCGGATGCTGATGGCGATGGCGGGAATGAGGAAGGCCGTGATCAACACCCAATACTGGGCCACCTGGGTCCAGGTGATCCCTTTCATACCTCCAAGGGTGGCGTAGATGAAGACGATGGCCATGCCGATGGCGACGCCCACGTTGATGTCCACTTCCAGGAAGCGGGAAAAGACCACGCCCACCCCGCGCATCTGCCCGGCCACGTAGGTGAAGCTGACGAACAGCGCCGAGATCACCGCCACCAGGCGCGCCGTATTGGAGGCGTAGCGGTCGCCGATGAAATCGGGGACGGTGAAGTGGCCGAACTTGCGGAGATAGGGCGCCAGCAGGAGGGCCAGCAGCACGTAGCCGCCGGTCCATCCCATCAGGTACATCCCGCCGGCGTATCCCATGAAGCTGATCAGCCCGGCCATGGAGATGAAGGAAGCCGCGCTCATCCAATCGGCCGCGGTGGCCATGCCGTTGGCCGCCGCCGGAACCCCCCGCCCTGCCACGTAAAAACCCTGGGTGTCCCGCACCCGACTGAGCCAGGCGATGAGCAGGTACAAGCCGAAGCTCAATCCCACAAAAACGAAGGTCCAGCCGCTGACGGTCATGGATGCTCCTCCCCACCGCCCTGCTTCAGCCTTTCCATCTCGGCGTGGTGCCTGGCGTCAAGCCGGTTGAGCAGCAGCGAATAGATCAGTATCAGGAGCACGAAGACGATGATGGATCCCTGCTGGGCAAACCAGAAACCCAAGGGATAGCCCCCCAGGCTGTAGGCGTTGAGAGCATCGGCGAAGAGGACCCCGCAACCCAGGCCGGCGACCGCCCAGACGGCCAGCAACATCATCATGATCTTCAGGTTGGTGCGCCAGTAGCGCTTCAGCGACTCCTGGAGAGCCGGGTTCAGGCGCGCGGGCCGGGTCGGGCCGGGTGCGTCTTCCGACGGTATCTGGTGGGACATGTTATTCCCCTGGTTAAGCTGAAGAATCGACGCAAAGGCGCCCATGTTACCAGCATTTGTTGGGTTTCGGAACGCCGCATTGTCCCCCTCCGGCTCGACGACGGGCTGGATCTCCTGGGTGGCAATCTCGCCGATTCCGTCCCCCCACCGGTTCGACTGCGGGCGGAGCCCTTGTCTCTGTGCAATCCATTCATGGTTTACACAATAAACCGCATACATGGTTTACACGGGCAGTCTTCTTTATGTAGGGCTAAGCATATCTCCAAGGGGGTCGATGGGCAACGAGCGGGCGTGCTCCGCAGGGAGGGCGGAGCCCGACCGAAGGAGCACTCCCGGCTTCACTCCC